>SMWK01000065.1 GCA_004356895.1 Gammaproteobacteria bacterium | reverse complement strand
TCGGGGGCGCATCGTACTAGCCTATCCTCCCGCCGAGGACGGGCGTGGCGTACTCGACGATCTAAAGCGGCTACTGCGCGCTACGGCCCGCTAGGGCTGTTAGCGCTCGACTACGACACGCCTCGAAGCCTCGATCACAAGCTTTTACGTCGACCTCAATCGAACAGCGCGGCGAGTTCTGCCAGCGCCCGTGCACCACCCCGAAACACGGGCCATCCGTCGCCTGGCAACACGGTTTCGATCCATGGCAGCTCGGTGAGACGCCTGAGCGACGCGACGGCCTTTTCCTTGTCCGAGAGTTTCGGGTCCGGTAGCAGACAAAGTCTGCCCGCTTCGTGAGCCCGGATCAGATCCCCGGTGATGAGCGTGGTCTCTTCGAGTATCAGTGCAAGCTCCCCAGGCGTTTTCGATCCGTGCAGGGTCATGACCGTGAGCCCGGGCACCACCTCGTCACCATCGTTGAGCCAGTCATCACATTCAAGTTGAGCACGTTCATCCGCGGGACCAAGAATGCGGGCGCCGGTAGCCTCGGCGAGAGAAATCGAGGCGCGGGTGTGATCCGAATTGGTGATGACAATCGTGCTGACTGACCCGAGTTGCTCGAGGTGGATCCGATCGTGTTTGCTCAAAGGTAACGGATCGATGACCACGTTACCCTCCGGACGCACCCACAAAACACTATGGAAGTCGATGTTGAGTCGTTCGTCGAACACAGACCAACCGTAGATGTCGTCTCGGTGCAGGCGTTTCATGACCCCATCCTCCGTGCAACCTCACAGTTCCTAAACATGACGCTCCCGGTGCAGGGTCCCATTCGTCACGTTTACACTCACTTGATCTACATTCTGACTCGCAAACTCCGTAACTTCCGGCCTCACGACGCCGGCCTGGGGTCGCGGATCATGGAAATTGATCACGCAACCCTGACAGTCGGGTTCGCGCAGCAATTCTCTCGTCCCTCGCCCATCTCAGGATCCCTATGACTTGCGATGGCTTGGATAAAGATGAGTCCCATGAATTCGTAAGTCAACGAAGATGTCGCAGTCGTTCGGGTTTCACCGGTTCGTGAGTCGGCCGAGTTTTGAGTCGCATAGTTGGAGCATAAACCAAGCACTGGTTGCGGCGTACAGGCGTACATCATGCATGTAATAAACCATTCCAGGTTCTGATGCATCTAAGGTCAATTTCACCCACAAAAGACATGCTGAGTGGAGCAAGCTATGAAAGATGTCAACAAGATACTGGTGGTAACGCTTCTGTTGACCATTGGATGGATGCCAACGGCGGTTCTTACCGCTGACGAAATCAGCACAAAAATTTCTGGGGCCAGGTTGCAGGCATTACACGCAGAGTTTTTAACGAATAAAGATGAACGGGGATTTTGGCAGGAAGTGCAAGCAATTGCGGACGCGGGCAACTACCCCTTCGTCGAATCAATGGACAACACCGACAACGTCAGATTGACTTTTCTACATCGTCAAGGTGCCCAGCCACCCGCAAACGTTCTCTTGCTGGCCAACATCAACCATGTCATCCCTGCGGAGCTGCTCTTCGAACGAATAGGACAATCCGGCGTTTACTTCAAGACGGTGGAGGTACCAAAAGGTGTCCGGTTTTTATATCGCATACTCGAGAACGACCCCCTGACAGGGTTGTTTGCCGGTGCGAAATACGGCACACGTGTGCACTTGTTGGGGAAAGACCCCGATCCCATCAACCCTAGCAAGAGGATAATCCACGACGCTTTTGGCCCGGGAAGGGATTTTTCGGTCACCTGGGTAGAGCTTGAAGATGCGGCTCCGCAGCCATACATCGTCGACAGAGGCAGTCCTCGAGGTACGCTTACGACCATAACCCGCCCAAGCACTACGCTTGGATACACTCATCAAATCACGAGCTACGTTCCCCCAAACTACAACCCGGACCATGCATATCCTCTGCTGATCCTACTGGACGGGGCGAGCTACTTTTCTACAGGTTCTTTACAAACGACCTTGGAAAACCTTCTGTCTGAGGGATCGATTCAGCCACTCATCGTTCTCGGCATATCCGCAGGCGTGAAAGATGGGCAAAGCCAAAGGAATACGGAATTTACCTGTAATCCCAGGTTCATGTCGTTTCTCAATGACGAGTTGCTTCCATGGTTTACGTCGAAATACAGCGTTTCTGCAGATCCAAACCAGAGGATCATTGCTGGTTCAAGCTACGGCGGTCTTTTTGCCACGTACTTCGCTTTTAATCATCCCGAAACGGTTTCCCATGTGCTCAGCCAGTCAGGATCATTCCACTGGGGAAGAGAAAATGATGATTTTTCGTATGAATGGTTGATAAGAGAGTTTGCTTTTACTGAGAAAAAGCCTATCGACATTTTCATGGAGGTGGGCGTGCTGGAGGGTGAGTATTCTTGGGCTGACCCTGAGTTCCCCCACCAGATAGTCAGTCATCGACACTTCAAGACGATTCTGGATATGAAGAAATACGCAGTGACCTACCGTGAGTATGGCGGTGGTCACGACATGTTGAATTGGCGGGGTGGTATGGCCGATGGTCTAAAACACATTTTTCGATCAATAGACAAGATCTGAAGGACGGCATTGAGCACTTAGCCGTCATCACACAACCACTATCAACTTGCAATCAGCGACGGCTGCTAACAGACTCCCTCACAGCTGACCAATGCCTTCGCAGATACGCCCGGGACATGCCGTCCGCCAGATGCCTACCCGGTCACCCGACCGGGCCCCGTGGCTGGACCAAGTTCGTTCAGACACCGGAACTGCTGGTGGTGCTGATGGAAGAAGTTCCGGGATTCCGACAAGTGTTCCTCGATGGTCGAAGGCATCCACAGAATCCGAATCCGAGCTGGCTGGGGCACTCAGTTGGCTGGTGGGAAGGTGATACGCTGGTGGTGGACACGGTCGGTTACAACGACAGAGGCTGGCTGAATATGTTTCCAGTTTCAGAGAAGCTGCACGTCACCGAACGTTTCACCAGGTCGGAATACAGTTTGATGGCGTACACGGCGGTGTTCGACGATCCGGAGGTGTTCGAATCACCCTGGACGCACAAACGAATGCTGGATGTGGCGCCGCAAGAGGAGATCATGGAAACGGTCTGCGAGAACAACAAGTGGTGAGGCTTGCAATGTTTCATCATGCTGCTGGTTTATCAAGTTGTGGTCGATTCCTCCAATTCCGTGCTCTCGGAATTGACGTCAGCGAACCAGGCGCAACCTGTCCCAGCTGAACTCCGGGAAATCATGGCCGTCCTTGGCCGGGAGGGAGAGGTTGAATACTATTCGCGGATTTGTTGTGGAGAAGGAAAGATTGCATATCCAGTCGAATCGCACAGACAAAGTGCCAAGCAGCGCAACCCGATTCTGTGACCGGCTTCACAAAAAAATCGCACGAGGAACCTTAATAATCCCCGTGCCCCATTTTTCCGTCTACTTTTAGGGAAAGGGTGCGTCGAAGGCGGAACGGTGCATCACTAAACCATCACCCGAAGAGCTGCTCGGAACTTATCCGATCACTCTTGATTGAAGGACTCTCATGGCCCGCATTCTGATCGTGGATGACTCCCAGTCACAAAGACAGTTGTTGGAGCACCTGCTGGATAAGAACGGTCACCAGGTTTTGACGGCGACAACCGGCGAAGACGGCATCGACGCAGCGAGCGGCGAGCAACCCGACCTTATTCTCATGGACGTCGTCATGCCGGGCATCGATGGCTTCAAGGCGACCCGGGAGATCACACACAACGATACGACGAGCCACATTCCCGTCATCATCTTGTCGTCTAAGAGCGATGACACAGATCAAATCTGGGCTGAGCGCCAAGGCGCGAGGGGCTACTTGACAAAACCGGTAAACGAAAAGGCGCTCATCTCCGCCATCAGCGGCGTCCTGAAATCGAAGACTTCTGCAGGACATCACCCATCCGATGGATGATGAACAGACCGGCTTTTACCTACAGCCTTGGATCGATCGTGCCAGAGCCGTCCAGCGTCTGGTGGGCCTGGTGGATCTGGAGCGTATAGCCAATCACGATGTCGCGGAATTCAAGAAGCTGGCCAAAGTGTCCCGTGCAATGAATTCACTATGCATCGAGAATGACAATCCCGTTTCGGGTGTGAACCACACTGAAGAAGCTCTTACCCTTGATGAGCATCAGATGAAACGTTCCGAGCTCGTGAAGGCGCTGGATGATGCCGGTTACAGTGATCGTCTAGGGCGGATATACATTTCGAATTTCGACGATCCGATACGACCCCTTGACCTCATCCCCCATATCCAGGGCTTGCCTGAGTTCGACGTCTGTATGGCTCCCGAGCACAGCCCACCCGACGGTGCACAAGGCATCTTCATTTCCGAGCGAGGCGTTTTTGCGGCGTTCATTCCGGAACCTGCGATCCGCCATAAGTGGCGGATCTTACGCAGTCGCCCCTACGATGATCTTGCCGAGCTGCTAACAACCGTACGCCGCTTTGCCGCTTTGCCGACTGAGTAGAGCCGAGACCGGTTTCGCCAACCGTACCCTGCACCTAACTTGGGCTGCAGAATCTGACTATTTGCCGTTTATAAGCGAGACACGGGTACAAAGACGGGTACCTTTGATAATAAGTGCCGATAACTTTTTGATAATCAGACACTGGGTACCGTTCGAGTTGACGCCCACGCGGATTCAGATCTTCGAGTTCGGCGAGTGCAGCCTCAAAACCTCCGCCCGCATGGTGGTGTTTCCACAGAAGGTCGCGAAGATCGCTATTTACGTTGGGACAACCCAACAAAACATGCAATCGCACACTCCGGGTGCCTACAGTGCAGTACGTGGCTGCAGTGGGGGCTCATTTTAGGCGCCAATATTGTTGGGTGCTTCTTCATCGAACTGAGCGGCATCGTCGCTGATGACATCCCAGTTGGCTTTGCTGCCTACGAAAATGTGTTGGACGACGCTAACGCCCGGGTCATCGTCTAGAAGTCCCGCAGGAACCCAGAACAATTTTCCTTTGGCACCAATCATTGGCAAAGGGCATCCGCAAGTGCTGCAGAATGTAGACTTCCAGCCGTCTGGCATCTCGTAGACTTTCAATAATTCGTATCCGCACATCCACGTAAAATTCTTGGCTGCAGTAAGTAGCACCGCGTTCGAGTTGGTACCCGACACCTTGCGGCACTTCGAACAGTGGCACCGGCCGATCTCGCTGTGTTTGCCATCAATACTGAATTTGACCCCCTGGCAGAGGCATGAACCGATGATCATCTACGTGAGTTCGGTATGTTTACCGAACAGTGCTCCGCCATCGTTGTATCCATTGGACCAATCCCACGAG
>SMWK01000064.1 GCA_004356895.1 Gammaproteobacteria bacterium | reverse complement strand
GTATGGATCCGCATGCGACCTGTTATGGCGGTCATAAGTTCGGTAACTGGGCGGGACAACTCGGCGATGGCCGTGCCATCAACCTCGGCGAGGTGGTAAATCCGGCCGGAGAACATTGGATGCTGCAGCTCAAAGGCGCGGGGCTCACACCGTACTCCCGCACTGCCGATGGGCTTGCAGTCTTGCGCTCGTCGCTGCGCGAATTCCTCTGCAGCGAGGCGATGTTTCATCTGGGGGTACCCACAACACGAGCGTTGTCCTTAACGCTCACCGGCGAGCAGGTGCTGCGTGACATGTTATATGACGGTAACGCGGCGCTCGAGCCAGGCGCCGTGGTCTGTCGGGTTGCGCCCTCGTTCACCCGGTTTGGACACTTCGAGATCATCACGGCGCGCGGCGAGACCGAGTTGCTGCGCCAATTCACGGATTTCACCATCCGTTCCGATTTCCCAGATCTTTGTGAGCAAGAGACCGAGATCACCAAAACGGTTTATCTCTCCTGGTTCGAGGAGGTATGCAGGCGTACGGCACAAATGATCGTCGAATGGATGCGCGTTGGATTTGTCCATGGGGTGATGAACACCGACAACATGTCGATCCTCGGGCTCACCATCGACTATGGTCCCTACGGCTGGTTGGACGACTACGATCCTAACTGGACACCCAACACCACCGACGCAGCGGGGAAGCGCTACCGCTTTGCTCATCAACCTGCAATCGCACATTGGAACCTGGCCCGTCTTGCGAACGCCATCTACCCGTTGATCGAGGAAGCGGAACCGTTGGAAACATTGTTGCAAGATTTTCAGGCGATGTATTCCAGTGGCTGGCAATCGATGATGGCAGCAAAACTCGGTTTGAGAACGTTTACTTCGAGCGACGTGAAGCTGGTTGACGAGCTGGATGATATTCTTCAGCTTGCGGAAACCGACATGACGATCTTCTTTCGCAGGCTTGCTCATCTTGATGTCGCCAATGCAAATGATGACCCGCTCGGAGATTTGTTGGACGCTTACTATGTGCCGGCGCAGCTTAACGAAGAGGTCAGGGTGCGCATCAACGATTGGCTGACTATCTACCTAACGCGTTTGAAAGTGGACGGTATGGAGCAACCTGCTCGTCGCGCCCGAATGAATGCTGCCAACCCGAAGTACGTGCTGCGTAACTATCTCGCCCAGCTCGCCATCGACAAAGCCGAGGCTGGCGACAACTCTGTTGTTATCGAGCTGCTTGACCTGCTGCGCAACCCCTACGATGAGCAGCCGGAGCGGGAAGAATTTGCCGGTAAAAGACCGGATTGGGCCCGAACCCGCGTTGGCTGTTCTATGTTGTCTTGTAGTTCGTAACCTGCATACTCAGTACTGGGGCGGCTAACCGGTCGCGCCACTTATCTTCCTGCCGTTTGCCATCCCGTCCCTGGATATTCGAGAGCCCGAGCTTTTTTCTTCATAGCTGCCCCGATTGATTCGACCGTGTGAGTGAGTCTTACAGCACTACATACGAGTGGGAGCGATGTGATGTTCTTTTTGTCGATGCGGTGTACGGTCGCCGTCCTGCTGTGTTGGATTGTCTTGTCAGTAGAGACAACGCTTGCCGACGAATTCGGCTGCAGTGAAAGCGCTCGATTGCTGCGATACGCCTGTGAGTTCGACACACGAGAGGGGCTGTTTGAATCAAGTGCGGTCTGTTCCGACAGCAGCGCACCTGAAGATGCGTGTTTCGCCGCTGCGGAGGATGAATTCGCAGAAAATCGCGAGGAGTGTGAAGACGTGTTGGAGGCACGGTTGGAGGTATGCGAGGCCCTCGATGACGCCGTGCACGAACCGGGTTTTGGCGAGGACTTCGCCGCCAACTTCGTCGATCCACTGCTAATCGGCAATGGCATTACCCCCAATCCTTACTTGCCGCTGGTGCAAGGTAACACCTGGATCTACGAAGGCACGTCCATCGACGAAGACGACGGCGAAGAGGTCACTGAAATCATCACGGTCACTGTGACCGGGGATACCAAGCTCATCCAGGGCATTACTTGTCTGGTGGTGAACGACACCGCTGAGGAAGACGGTGAGGTCATTGAGAATACGGACGATTGGTTCGCCCAGGATGTAGACGGCAATGTCTGGTACTGCGGCGAGATCGCGGAGAACTTCGAGACGTTCGAAGGTGATGAGCCGGAAGTACCGGAACTCGTGGACATCGAAGGTTCCTGGAAGGCGGGCCGTGAAGGATCCAAGGCGGGCATGCTCATTCCTTTCAGCCCGGTACCGGGAGACGTCATCCGCCAGGAGGTTGCTTATGGTGAAGCGGAAGACGTCGTTGAGATCGTGAGCATAACGGCCAGCGAATCTGCGCCGGGTGGTTCGTGTACCGATACTTGTCTGCACACCATCGACTTCACGCCGCTGGAACCCGGAGTGAAGGAAAACAAGTTTTACGCCCCTGGTATTGGCTTGATCGTGGAGGTGGAACCCGAGACGGGTGAGCGTTTGGAACTCCTGGAGTTTGATGGAGTGGGATCATGAACAAGCACATTAACATCCTATCCGTAACGTTCCTTGGCTTGTTGTTAACCTTCGCCGGGTGCGGTGATGGGGGAAGCAATCGGCCGGCCGCTCCGGCTCCGGTGGCCCCACCTCAGGCGATTGTCTTGAGTGGCATCGTTTCAGATGGCCCGGTCGAAGGCGGGTCGATATACGTCTTTGCCGAGGACACCGTCACCGACGCGCTGAGTGACGCTGACGCGGCAGCAGACCGCGCCGCGTCCCTCGACGACTCTGGACCACTGGCGGTGCTGAATCGTGATCCGGCGGACGAAGAAAGTTTTGAAATCAGCCTCCCTGGCGAGCTGGCCGCTGACATGGTGTTCGTTATTTTCGACAGCACCAACGCCGTCGATCAAGAGTTTGGCGATACCCCGGTAAATCTGGAGTCTGTGGTTATGCTGGGCGCCGCGGGGACTACACAACGGGTCAACTTAAGCTTACACGCGACGCTAATCAGCCAACAGGTTCGTGCCGGACTTTCTATGACAACGGCGGAGACGAACGTGCTTGATGCGCTCGGAGAAAGCCCGAATGGTGAACCACTTTATCCTGGGGGCGACCCGCTGGATACGGAAGACGACGATGTCGTCCATGCGGCATCGAGTGTGGTTGGCGTGCTTGTGAGATCAATTGCTGTCCTCGAAGGTGTATCGCTTGATGAGGTTGTGGTGGCGCTGGCGATGGATGCGGGCGATGGACAAATTGATGGTTCGGTTCCAGCATCGTTTGATCCAAGTGACGATCAGCAGGTTTTAGTGGATGCGACTGCGGGGCACCTGTCGCGCGGTCAAGACCCGGATATATTGATGATGGCGAACGGTCCGTGCTCAACGACTGCCGTGATGCTGTGGCAAGCCTGTGACATAGACATACTGGACGACTTGTTCGAAAGTCGCGCGATTTGTGCGGATATCAGCGACGAAGATGATCGCGCGGAATGTATTGCCGGTTCGGATGAAGAGTCGGAGGAAGACATCGAGGAGTGTAGCGATGTTTTCGAAGCCCGTATGGCGCTCTGTGATGACCTGAACGATGCGGCTCACGAACCGGCCTTCGGCTTCGCATTCGCTGACAACTTCGTCGACCCGTTGGAGATCGGTGATTCCGTGGAGCCCAATCCGTATCTACCCCTCGTGCCTGGAACCGAGTGGGTTTACGAGTCGACGTTCATCGATGAGGACGAAGGCGAGGAAGTCACGGAGACCACCACGGTTGTCGTGACCGAGGCCACCAAGCTCATCGAAGGGATCACCTGCATCGTGGTAAACGACATCGTCGAGGAAGACGGTGAGGTCATCGAAGTCACCGACGACTGGTTTGCCCAGGACATGGAAGGCAACGTCTGGTATTGCGGCGAAATCTCGCAGGAGTTCGAGTTCTTCGAAGGTGACGAGCCCGAGGTAGGGGAACTGGTGGAAATCGAAGGGTCGTGGAAGGCCGGGCGAGAGGGCGCCAAGGCCGGTATTCTGGTGCCCGCAAACCCCGAGGTGGGTGACGTGTTCCGCAACGAGGTCCTCTACGGTGACGCAGAGGATGTCGTGGAGGTACTGAACCTCGCCGGTGGTGAGTCTGTCGCAATCGCCGACTGTGAAGGTATATGCCTGGTGCTCGCGGAGACGACGCCGCTGGAGCCCGATGCACTCGAGTCCACCTACTACAAACCCGGGGTCGGCGTGATTCTGGAGGTCGACGAGGAAACCGGCGCTCGCGCCGAACTCATCAGCTTCAGCGCAGGTGGTGGGCCGGGGCTTGCGGATGCCAAGCTCCTGATCGAACACAACGCGACCGATGAGGACACGGGCTTTCAAGGCTTCGGCGATGGCGATGCTTACAACCAGCTGACCATAACCGGACCTGGCGACGTGCTGATCACAACGGTAACTGCTCTGGGGGGGCTATTCGATTTTGGCCTGGCGGAACTCTTCTTCGAAACATCGGAGCCGGAAAACGCCGAAGTGTCCATCGATGACGTTCTCGTGCTTCTCGCAGAGGGCACGTATACCTACCACGTCGAGCTGGTTGATGGCGGGGAAGATATGCTCACCGCCACTTTCACTCACGATATTCCCGCGGGCCCCGAGCTCATAAGCCCCGCGGACGGAGCGGAGGACGTGGACCCGGAGAGCACCGTGGTTTCCTGGAACACGGTCACCGAGGACCTCGACGGTGACGCCATCACCATCGTAGGTTACCAGGTGATCGTCGAGGAAGAAGTTGCCGCGGCATTTCCATCAGGTTTCGCGCAACCCGAGTTCAGCGTGTACCTGCCAGCAAGCGCAACCAGCGTGTCGGTGCCAGCCGCGTTCATGAACGACAACGCGTGTTATGCCTGGGAAGTACTGGCCATCGAGATAAGCGGAAACCAGACGTTGTCCTCCGCTGAATTCGAAACCGGGGACGGCTGCACGCCGATCGAAGATGAAGATCCGGAAGGCCTGAAGGATGGCAAGATCCTGATCGAGCACAACGCGACCGATGAGGATACTGGATTCCAGGGCTTCATCGACGGCGATCCCTGGGATCGGATGACGATCACCGATCCGGACGGCGTGGAT
>SMWK01000063.1 GCA_004356895.1 Gammaproteobacteria bacterium | reverse complement strand
TTAAGGCCGCGAATCCGTTTTCGGGTGGGGATGTCGCGATAGCCAAAGGTCCAGTAGTTGTTGATCAGAAAATTCGAGATGATCGAAAGTTCAACTGCACAGGCTGACGAGAGATATTTGTGCATCCCGTAAGAGAGCAGTATCGCAAAGCTTCCCAGATTGACTAACACACCACTCAACCCGGTGAGCATGAATTTGGAGAAGGTGTTGCGCCCCTGGAGGCGCAACCACCAGACGTGTACGGCAAACTCCAGCACTTCTTTGACCCCAAGTTTGCTAGATCCTCGAGTTCGCCCGTGAAAACTGATGGGAATTTCTCGAACCCGAGCACCCGCCACAACAAGGCTGTGCAACAACGCCACCTGGAATACGTAGCCCTGAATCCTGAAGCGTCGGGGTTTGATTTCCGCCAGCGCCGCAACGCGAGTCGCCTTGAAACCCGCCGTACAATCGCGCACCGAGTAAAGTCTGGCAACATATCGCGTGAGAAAGTTACCCCCACGGGACAGCCACCGGCGAAACAGGTGCCAGTCAGCGTCGATCCGTCCACACCGAACGTAACGGCTGCCAATGACCAAATCCGTTCCGTCATCCAGCGCATCCAGCAGACGCGGACAATCCGCCGGTGCATGAGAGAAATCCGCATCCATCTGCACCAGCACATCGGGTGCGAACTCACTCAACGCATACTCGAAACCCCGCAGATACGCATCGCCAAGACCACGTCTGGTGCCAGTTAACAGATGCACGCGGCTGTCGGTCGACGCAAAGGCTCGTACACGGGCACCCGTGCCGTCCGGTGAGTCGTCGTCCACCACCAGCACGTTGAAGTCCCAACCGCCATGGTCGTCCATGGATTCAAGGACTTGCGCTAACAGAGGGGTAATGTTGTCCGCTTCGTTATACGTGGGAATAACAAAACACACTTGAGGTAATGCCATACCAAATTCTACATAATCCACATATATGTTGTTCAACTCCCAGGCGTTCCTGCTTGCGTTTCTGCCGATCTCGTTGCTGATCTATTACGCCTGCTTCAGGCAGTTCGGCCAACGCGCTTCGCTGGCGGTGTTGGTCTCGGCATCCCTGTTTTTCTACGCCTGGTGGAACCCCCTATTTCTTCCGCTGCTGGTCGGTTCCATGGTGGTCAACTACGCCATCGGCAATGCCCTTGGCCGATCGATGAACCATTCGGCAAAACGTGGCAATAACGTCGTCCTCCTCCTGGGTCTCGTTTTTAATCTCGGCCTGCTCGGTTATTTCAAATACGCCGGTTTCCTGGTGAATACCGTCAATACATTTACCGGTAAACAGGACATCGCCCTGAATATAGTGTTGCCTCTCGGGATTTCGTTTTTTACGTTTCAGCAGATTTCCTACCTAATCGACGCCTGGCGCCGTAGGGCGCCCGACTACGACATACTGCACTACAGCGCCTACGTATCGTTTTTCCCCCAACTGATTTCCGGCCCGATCGTGCGGCATCGGGAACTGATACCTCAATTCGAACAAAGCCCCACAAGAGACGGTTTGTTCGAACGGCTCGGCAACGGCGCTGTGTTGTTTGCCATCGGCCTGTTCAAGAAAGTCGTCATTGCGGATTCGTTAGGGAAATTCGTCGACCCGATATTTGCCGGCGTTTCGGCAGGCCAGGAGATCACCGCCTATGCCGCCTGGATGGCGTCAGCCGCGTTCAGCCTGCAGGTTTACTTCGATTTTTCCGGGTACTCCGACATGGCGCTCGGGTTGGCATTGTTCTTCGGCTTTCACCTGCCATTCAACTTCAACGCGCCCTTCGCAGCGACGGACCTGCGGGAATTCTGGCAGCGCTGGCATATGACACTTACCCGGTTTCTGCGCGATTATCTGTTCGTTCCGATTGCTCGCCACCGTGAAATTCCCCTGAGCAGGTTCCTTGCGATCACCATAACAATGTTGCTCTGCGGCCTTTGGCATGGCGCGTCCTGGACCTTCGTCGTATGGGGCGGTTTGCATGGTTTGGGTCTCGCAGTCAATACAGTATTCTCGAAGAGTCGATTCCACCTCCCCGACCCGGTAGGTTGGATACTGACGATCGGCTTTTTCGTCGTCTGTGCGACCCTCTTCAGAGCCGACAGTTTTGCCGTGGCGGTCGAGGTCTGGCAAGGCATGATGACCTTTGAGTTACCCCACGATGCCATTCGCGGCGGAGACGTGTTGCTGGTTTTCCTCGCCGGCCTCATTGCTGCAAAGGGTCCAACCAGTCAGTCGTTCGTATTCGACCATCTGCGGCCCACACGATGGCTGGCTATTGCCACCGGATTTCTCTTGACCGCGATGGTGTTATTCGTCGGCGCCAACCACGAACAGGAGTTTGTCTATTTCCAGTTCTAAGCCACTATCCTGGCGCATCTTCGTAATCTACCTGGCCGTCAGCCTGCTCGGCTCAGCCGTACTCGTGTACGGGCTTGTCCTCATCGTGGATCCTTACGACAGCGTTGCGTTCTCGCCTGATTGGGAACGTCATCCACTCCAGTCGTCAGGTCGTTACTACAACCCGTCAATTGCCAAGCGCAAAGAGTTCGAGAGCTTCGTGATCGGTACTTCAACCTCGATGATGCTGCGACCAGCGCAACTCGATAGATTGTTCGACGAAAGGTTCGCCAATCTTGCGGCCAAGTCCCTGTCACCGTTTGAGCAGATCAAAATGCTCGACGTAGTCCGCAGTCACCACGGGGTCATCAAAACGCTGATTTTCGGTATCGACACCGTCTGGTGCCAACCAAGCGGGAGCGATCAATTCGTCGGGGCCGGCGCCACCGTCGTATTTCCTACCTGGCTTTATGACGACAATCCCTGGAACGACCTGCCACCTTTGAATTCGACATCCGCACAAGACGCGTGGCGGCAGTTCAGATCGCTCATCGGTTGGCGTATGCGCTACCCCGTGCGACCCGATGGTTTTTTTGATGTAGTCGACGATCTCTATGGGCTTTATGACGCGGAGCAATCGCGCCTACGCCTCTACAGCCAGACCCCAATACTGTTAGGGAGAGGAACGCGGCTTGAGGATCCTGTTTTTCCGGACTTACCCGATCTACTTGAAGCGCTACAAAACTTATCTCAAGAGACAAGCAAGATCTTGTTCTTCGCGCCTTATCATCATCGTTATCAACCGGCTTCAGGGACTCATGAAGCACAGTACTGGACGACCTGCAAAAACAGGGTGACGGCGTTTCATACGACGCTCGAAAATTATCACGTTATAGATTTTTTCTTTGCGTCGCCGTTAACCCGGGCCGACGATAATTTTGCCGACGGCTATCATTACGTCACCCGTGTGGCCAGTGAAATCGTCGATGTGCTTCATACAGTATCTCGCGGAAGTGCAGCGCCAACACCCAACTACCGGATACTGAACGTTGAGTAGTTCTACGCGGGTTGCAGCACCCTTGCTCAGCAACTCGTGGCACAACGAGACTGCGCTTATCGGTCTCGTGCTTGCGGTTTTCTGGCTTTATCTCGCCGCTGATCTGGCCACTCTCAGCATGGGGCTCGATGGTGTCATCTACGCCACGATCGCGAAACTTGGCGCGGCCGGCGAAGGTAGTTTCTGGTTCCCACCGTATTTTGACCTCGACATCGAATGGTTCAGCGATAGTCCGCCACTCGGCGTCTGGTTGCAGTCGCAGTGGTTCATTCTCCTCGGCGATTCGTTCTGGGTCGAAAAGACGTTCTGTATGTTGATGGCTGTGGTCATCGCGGCACTCATGGTGACGCTGTGTCGGGAAATTGCCCCCGACAGGCCTGCCTGGTGGTCACTTGCAATCTTCTTCGCCATGCCGGTCGCGAGTCATGCACTAAAGAACAATTCCCTCGAATCCATGGTAACGGTGGCTGCGCTGTTCGCCGTCTGGGCTGCATGGCACGGTCGCAACAAGTTATGGATGAATGTGCTGGTGGCGGCGGGATGTCTTGCCGGTGTGCTGATCAAAGGCCCGGTCGGCCTGTTCCCACTCGCAGCACCCGCTCTATTTGCCTGGATGATCGATGCTAGCCCACGCAAAGCAATTCTCGTTACTGCTGTCAGCCTCGGGTGCTTAGTAGCGGCGATGTTTGCGATCTTGTCTTTCGACATGGCCGAAGCGAGCATCGGGCACTATCTTAAAACCCAGCTGCTCGCGAGCCTGGCGGGCACCCGTCACATCGACCATGGCCGGGTATATCAGCTCGGACAGTTGCTGAACAACGTAGCGGTTGCCGGAATTTTCATCTGTGTTGCGTGGCTTAGTAGCCGCAAATTCCATTTTTCGCGAACCTCCTGGGCATTCTTGGGTCTCGGGCTGGCTGCTTCACTACCGTTGTTGATCAGCCCCCGTCAATACAAACACTACCTGTTGCCCTGCCTGCCTTTCTTCGCAATCTGGGCAAACATCGTCGTGTCCCCTTACCTCGCCCGTTGGTCCAGCAAATACATCTGGGCCGTAACTGCGTTCGTATTGATGTTTGCTTCAGGACGAACGTACTGGCATTTCGGAGCAACCGGCAAAGACGCTGATCAGCTCAGCGATGTTGCGGCGATCGCGGCCGCAGTGGCTTCAGCAGATGTCCCAGTTGATTATGTGGAATTCTGCACAGCCCGCTACCCTCGCCGGGCTTATCTGGCACGCCATCATGGCTTGCGCACTTCATCGACACCAAACGAGGTGACATCTACCACCCCACCCGGCTACGTCGTCTGTGCAACCAACCAGCCCGATGAGCAACTGGTACGGGTGCTGGATCTCAACGATGAATTGGCGCTCTGGTTTCGACCGGGAGTCAAATGACACGGTCCTCGACGGTCGCTCACTAGAATCGAAGCGGGTACCATAGTCACAATGAATAAGAAAACTCTTCACCTGGGTAGGTTTGTCGGCGTTTTTATTGCACTGTTAGTTACCGCAGGCATCACATTCGATCTATCCGCCGATACCTTGTACGTAGCCGCAAAAATTTCGGGTGGTTACGCCACGATCGATGACATCACCGACAAAGGCAGCATCGGCACTGGACTGCCCGTGGCCGGGTTCATTGACGGGGGCATCGTGGAGGATGACTTCACGGACTATGTCTACGGAGTCGGGTTCTCCATCGGCCGGCGAATCGACTACTGGGCCTTGGAAGCTGAATTGATCTGGCGTTATCGCAGCGACTGGGATCTCACCGTTCCGACACCGGCAATTCAAACCATTACCAACATCTTCACCAACATCGAGACGACAACGCTACTGGTCAATGCGATCCGCCGTGGCCCTATTAACCAGCACTGGTCATGGGAAGCTGGCGCCGGAATCGGCATCGCACACAACATCCTGGAAAGCGAGTACATAGAGCGTGAAGTGCCTGGCGTCACGCCAGAATTAGTCTTCAAAGACACCTCAAAGAGCAATACATTCACCTGGAACCTGTTACTGGGCGTGACGAGAGAACTCGGTGGACCCTGGACGTTTAATGCCCGATACCGCTACATCGACTTCGGTGATCTGGAAGCAGGGCCGTACCCATCGAGAAATTCCAAGGTGTTCAGTACGTGGTCTTCGCACGAGGTGCTCTTTTCGGTAGAGCGGGATCTATAGAGACTCAGTGCTACCAGTCAGTGC
>SMWK01000062.1 GCA_004356895.1 Gammaproteobacteria bacterium | reverse complement strand
GAAGCAGATTGCGGGTCTCTACTACCAGCGTATCGTTTTCCCAATGACCGATGGAGTATCCGACCAAGCTGGGCGGATAGGCCGAAGAAAAGTCAGTCTGGTCCAGAAACACCCGGCGAACTGTGTGGTTGTATTCGTAGAGAATAGTGACCTGATTCTCGCTGATGATAAGCTCCATGGGGAAACCGGATACTGTGTTGACCCGGCCCCAGTCGATCAAACATTTCAAGATGCCGTCCGCAGCGTGGTCATAGGCATTCATGACAGCTTGTCCCGCCGCAGTGATACTGGATATGTCGGGGTGGTCCGTCCCGGGAGCAACTCGGATCCAAACGTCGGTCATCTGTGCACGGCCCGCTGAGCCGTCCTGCGCGAATACCGGTAGTGCAACTGCGATGCCAAGTATGAATGGGACTGCCTGCCGAAAAGATACCGTTCTCAGATTGATAAACACGGTGCTACACCGACTCGTTTTCTAGCTGGAACTGGCGTATTCCATCGCCAATTCCCTCTGCCGAATTCTCGCCGGTATCCGGCCCCAGGCCGATCCATAACCGCCACTGGTCTGCAGGTCTATAGATGCTCCTGAGGTGTAAGCCCAGGCGACCCTCGACCGCTCGTTCACCGGTAACCCGGACTACATCACCGACGGCAAGATTGTCGTGAGTCAGACCGCGGCGATACAAGGCGCCAAGCGGCCAGGTTTCGCCAGCCCAGATTCCCGGTCCGTCAGTTCCGTCGACCTCGATAAAGATGCGGCTATGTGGGCTGATCAGCCTGATCTCGCTGACGGTGCCCTCGAGAATGACAATATCGTCACGGTCGTATTGCACCACCCAGGTGTGGTGGGCCGTCACGAAGCTTGGCGTGAACAGAATCGGAACTGCAAATAGCGCGACGCTTGCGCCAGCGAGAAGCTTACTGTTCATGTCGTGCCCCCAGCGTATGCTGTTGATCAGACTAGCTGATTGACCCCACCAATGACAAGGAGCGCGGGCCGTGCTAGCGGACTGCTGGCGGTCGTTGAGCAAGTACTTCAAGACCGCACCGTACGATCTCCACGTAGTCGGTATGCGGTAAACTAGGGGATTGCAAGTGGCACTCGTTTGAAAGGACTACATATGAAGAAGCAAAAACAGGGGTTATTTCTCGCTGCCCTTATGGTGGTCGGTCTGCCCAATGCATTTGCTCAACTCGAAATTGGCGGAGATTTGCTTGAAAGCTGCTCCAGGATCGAAGGCCATAGAAACTCCGGCAACTACGCGGAAGCGCGTGATGCAGCGCGCCTTTGTCTCGAGGGCCTGGAACAGGAACTGGAGGGGGAGATTGGTCAATATTTCTTGATGGAAGTAGCGGGCTGGAGGCGTACGAGCTTCGAACAAAACAAAGTCATGGGGTTTAGCAATACGTCCGCCCGCTATCAGAAGAATGGGATGTCCGTGACCGTATCACTTACGGGCGGAGCAGGCGGCGCGTTTGGGCTTGGGGCGCTGGGTGGGTTTGCCAGTCTGGCCATTCTGCAGTCTGGCCGGCAGGTGCGAGTCGCCGGTCTGCCAGCGGTTATCAACCCCGATGGAAGCGTCATGGTTCCATTGGAAGACGGTTCCTTCCTGAGCTTCGAGAGTTCGGATTTCAATGACGCGGATTCGGCGCTCTCTGGGATGGGCGACCTCGTCGACGCCTTTCCAGTGGCCGACATCAATAGGACGCTGGTTGAGGGCTGACCGGGAGCCAGCCGGATCTTAAGCGTCTGCTCAGGCTATCACCTGGACGGCGCGGCGAGTCTGAAGGTCTGCTTTAAACAAGCGAGCCTCGAAGGCCGATGACTGTGAGACAATATGCTGTGCTGACACTACGGTAGTCCAAAACTGGCGCGCGAGATGCTTAACAAGGTTATTCAGGCTCTAAAGGGCATTCGTAAAGGAAGCGCCTGGCAGAAGAGGTTTAATCCGACGGCACCTAAGACAGGTGATGCCGCGATAGATTTTGAACTCTCTGATGTGAGGGGCGAGAACCCGATTAGACTTTCACAGTTTTTCGGTCGACGACCCGTTGCCCTGGTTTTTGGTAGCTTTACCTGACCGCCTTTCGTAGCGGGGGCCGTGAGCCTTCGAGACCTCTATCGGGAGTATAACGGCCAGGTTCAATTCATACTCGTCTATATTCGCGAGGCTCATCCGACCGATGGTTGGTATATGGGCAATCATGATATTCGCGATCATCAATCGATGGACGAGCGTCGCGAAGTAGCCGGCATGTGTGAGGCGGCGTTGCAATATGGCATCAAAACCTACGTGGACGAGATGGATGACGCCGTGTCGGAAGCCTATGCTGCAATGCCGGATCGTCTTTATTTAGTCGGTATAGACGGTCGAGTATTCTATGCTGGTGGCAAGGGCCCTTTTGGGTTTAAGCCGGGCGAACTGAAAGAAGCAATAGATCGCTATCTAGTGAAGCGGGAAGCGACGGACGAGTTCAGCGCGACCGCATAGTGGGTTAAGACGGTGACGAATCACGTTGGCGTACTGATAACAATACTGACCGCCACAGTGAGTTCGCCGGAGGTTGCGCTAGCTGCACCGAATATTCTGTTGATCATCGGCGACGACATGGGGGTCGAGACTCTGGCGTCTTACGGCGTGGGAGAGAACCCGCCAACCACGGCGGCCCTGGACCAGATCGCTAGAGAGGGAGTGCGCTTTACCAATTTTTGGTCACAACCCTTATGTTCGCCCACGCGAGCAACGATCATGACCGGACGTTACGGCTTCAGAACGGGAGTCGGTTCACCTCAGGGAGTTGTAAGACCAGACTTACCTGATATTCCGCAAAAGCCAGAGTGGGCCTCTTATGAGCCGCCGCCAGTGACATACGATATAGAAGTGCGGCCATCTCACGGCCTGCTAGCTGGCGAATACACGCTGCCGATGGCGTTCAAGGCGAATCAACATCTGGGTTACTCTACCGCCGCAATCGGCAAGTGGCACCTCGCCGATGCGGTTAACGGCTGGCTGGATCATCCAAATCTGACGGGTTTCGATTACTTTGCTGGAATCATGAGTGGCACACCCGAGTCGTATTTTTCCTGGAATAAAGTCACCAATGGCGAAGTTTCGGGTGCCGTTGGCTACATGCCGGTTGACAAGACGGACGATGCGATCGCGTGGCTCGAGGAGCAGGGCGAGAGTCCCTGGTTCCTATGGTTCGCGTTCAACCTGCCGCATAGTCCGCTGCATCTGCCCCCCGAAGAATATTGGCAAGACGATCATGCTGACCTGGACCCGAAGTCCCTTCCCGAGGAGCGCTCCGACGAGTACTTCGCCGGAATGATAGAAGCGATGGATACGCAGATCGGTCGGCTGTTGGCAGCGATGGAGCCGCAAGTTCGCGAGAATACTTACGTAATCTTCATGGGCGATAACGGAACTGCCTCTAGTAATGTGCGCGCGCCGTTCCAGGCGAGGCGCGCGAAGAACACGATTTACCAGGGCGGCATCAACGTCCCGTTGATTGTAAGCGGGCCTGATGTGGTGCGCGGCGCAACATCGAATATGCTGATAAACTCGACAGATCTGTTTGCGACCATTATGGAGCTCGCCGGCATTCATCCGGAGGAGACGGTTCCGAAAGAACTCACCACGGACTCCGTGAGTTTTCTAGCAGCGCTCTCGAACCCTTACGCCCAATCGGAGCGCGAATGGATCTACGCGGATGTTTTCACCGGCGGTCTTGCGGGCGTTAAGGATGCGAGCTACGCACTCCGCAATTCTCGGTACAAGATTCTTCGACATCGGGGCTCGGAGGAGTTCTACGATTTACGAGTAGATCCGTACGAGCGGCGAAATTTGTTGGCGGAGGAGTTGTCTCCGCAGGAGCGCGCTGAATACCTATCGCTGAAGGAACAGGTATTGACATTACGCAGCAGCGAGGCACAACGGTAAGCCACTGCCATCAAGTTAAAGAACGAATTAAATAGATCTTGGGATTAGTTCCGCTGTTCTCTCTCCTCGATGCGCCGGCGGCGTTCCTCTTCGAGCGCGTTGCTGCGCACGGCGCCTGGCAAAAGAAGCTCGCTACCGTCGGCACGTATCAGATGCTCCAACCAGAGCCCTGGGGAGCCGGTATGGGTGGGATTGCCAGTTATGACGACTCGCTCGCCCACCATGACTGAATCGTCCGTCCAACCACCGACAGTCAGGTTCAATCTTCCAGCCATTTCGATCGACCACTTGACGAGATTGCCCGCGTCATCCGTAACATCTAGAGAAATTTCCCCGTGCGGGTTGAAAAAGCGGAACTCTGTTACGAGCCCTTCGACGGTGACCGACCGGCCGGCATCGTAAACCGGCGTTCGCGCATGATGAGAGTAGATGCTTTCGGCAAATAGCAGCGTGATAAGACCAAGGAACACGGTCTGCTGCAACTTCATGGCCGATCCTCCCTTCTCGAGAATTCAGTAGGAGGTTTACAATCCTCGTACGCGGAGATTTCTTGATCCGGGGCCCATCCCCAGATCTTTTTTAGCATCACCGGTTGTTTCAAGCTCCAGGGATCCTCCAGGGTTACACTGAGGAACAGTCGCTCTCGGTCGTCCGAGCGAGTGTAGCGCTCTACCGCCGTGAGCTGATCGCTGTGTTCTGCTCCCCAAAAAGTGAGGTTTCCTCTCACGCTGGAAGTCTCTATCACCAGCGTGTCTCCCTCGTAATGCCCGATAGACCAGCCCAGCAGGCTCGGTAAGTAGTCGTCTGGAGCAGCACGGCCATCGAGATACACCGTCCGTCTCGCTTCCCACTCCCCATAGCGCATCTCGACTCTATCGTCGTAATGGCGTAACTCCAACTGATGCGGCGAAAAAATCTCTTTCGCGAATCCCCAAGGTTCGCAACGCAGAAAACCCGGGTCATCTGCCGGGTCCCGCGGGTAGTTTTCCAATGCTGCGGCCGTTAAGCGCGGGTGAAAGTATTGCTCCCGTTGATAGCGTCCGGCAGCCCGCTGCAGTTCCGCCAGCGGGCGGTCGTCATTGGCGGGGTCATCCAGTAATTCATCGAGATAAGAAAGGCTCACATCGGTGCAAAAAAGAGAGCATTGGCTGTCCGCTATCGTAAGCGGCGGATCGCTCCACATGCCATTGAGGTCGGGGTAGTCTGATTGAGCCTGCACGGTCGCTGAGATGCAGAGCAACAGTGACTGAATGATCGCAACAGAAAGAAAAAACGGTGTTCGATTCATTATTATTCCCCCGTCATTGGGATTCGTCCTGTGCGCCAAAGAGACTCTCACCTGTGGAGAGCGTGAGCGTGCGAACTGCCGCTATCAAGCCGCCGGCCCTCTCACGGGAGCCGAGCACCGTGACCAACTGCCCGACCTGCAATGAATTTCGGTTCCAGCCACGGCGAAGCAGGTGGTTGGAACTGCCCAATTCGAAGGCCCAGTTCTCGATGTCGCCGTTTTCATTCTCAACGTCGATGTAGAACCACGTGTGCGGGTTCCCCCACTCGACTTTGGTCACGGTCCCCGTCAAATCGATAGGATCTTCCGGGTCGAATATAGCAGTGAAGGAGTGGTGTGCCTGGCCGGGGCCGGCGGCGACAAGAAGCCCGGCTATCGTGAGAGTTCCAAGCAGACTCGCTCTCATTAGTGATTACTCCGGTCTCTACGCGGACAGCGACTACTCGAATACAGGTTGTGCCCACTTATTATTTTCGCAAACGGACTCTAGCAGTTCTTCCTGCGGCGCGAAGTCCCAGATCATGTTCTTGATCCACGGTTCTTCGAAGACGCTGGGATCGCTTATCGTTACACGCACCGTCATGTGGCCGAAGTCGGTGCGCGTATAGCGTTCCTCAAGTCGCAGCATTTCCGTCTGAGGAAAGATGCCGAGCCACCCCCTGGTGTTGAAACCGATCGTATCGACGACCAGCGTGTCCTCTTCCCACCGGCCGAT
>SMWK01000061.1 GCA_004356895.1 Gammaproteobacteria bacterium | reverse complement strand
GGTTTGTACGTTGCGGCATTGAAAGTCATGTGCTGGAGGCTCGCTGGAGTAAACGCCGTGCGCATGTTTGTACAGATTCCCGCCGTTAGCAGTGATGAGCCCGCGCGTGCCTCGATGTTTTCGGAGCAGTTCCACCATGCGGGCGATGCTGTGCATGACGTAGTTGTTCAAAGGACCGCCACCGAACGTGAGCCCTCCTGTTACTGTAAGATCCCTGGTCTCTGAAAGGCCAAGCTCAGCCGCTGCGATCTGCACGGCGGAAGGAAAACAGCTGTAGAGGTCAACGTATGTCAGATCGCTCACTTCGGTTTCTGCGAGCGCCAGCACGGCTCTACCCACTATTCCAACGCCAGGCGAGGAGTAGAAGTTGTCGCGCACGGATGCGGAAAAATGATCATATCCTTCAGCCCCTGCGTAGGGATAAACCCACCGTTGCTCAGGAATGCCTAACTGGCGCGCTTTGCCAACGGAACACATGATCAGAGCTGCACCCATGTCCACTGACATATTAGCGTTCAGTAACTTCGTATAAGGAAAGCTGATGCGTCTGTTCGTTGCGGAAGGGGTTCGAATTTCTTCGGCGGTCACGTTCTCGCGGATCCACGCGTTGGGATTGGTCTGGGCGACATCGTTAAATCGGGACCAGAGTTCCGAGACGCGTAACAGGTGTGCGTCGATAGTCTCGCCGCGATGATGACGAATCGCGTTGTCGTACATGGGGTACACCTGAATGGCTGTACGAATACCTTTCGCGATCTCGTAGTCATGATGTTCGGGTTTCTGCGCGCCGATAATCAGGTCGTACTCTCCCGGGGTCTCAGTGAGGGGAATTTTTTTACCGGCTTTGCGGGCTTTACCGGCACTTTTGCCGTACTCCGCACCGGCAATCAGCACCAGATCCAACTCTCCCGACAAGATAGATGTCGCTGTGCGATTGACGATGACCTGGTTCTGATTTCCACCGAACAGCGTGCCAACGGTTTGCGCCCCAGGCGCGCCAATTTTCCCGGCGATATGTTTGGCGGGATTGGCGTAGCTCCACATGCCACGAATCACCCGGACGCTTTGCACCTGAGGCAATAGACCACCGACTCCGGTGTCCTGTTCTGCGAGTTCCGCCGCTCGGAGCATCATGTCGAGCGGCTCGACGGCATCCTCCACGGTCTCGACCCGATTGAGGACTTGCGCGACACCGGCGATTATCGGGGTGTTCGGGTTCGTCATATCTCACCCTTCTTTGCAGTTCTCCATACAATTACACTGGTTAGCGATGAAATGGCAGATTTTCCTTTGGCCGTTGAAGCCTACCGGCGTGTTCTTGATTCTGGCCTATACGGTGATTGGCTGGGGGTTTTTGTTCTTCGTCGACTTCTACTTCACGATCGAACCTCTCACCCGGTGGCTTTCAATCGGCTTCAGCCTACCGGGCTGGTACATGATTGCGGCGAGCCTCGCATTGTATGCGCATAAGATGTTTACCCATGTCTCCCGGGGTCTTTTTGGCCAGCGAATGCAACAGGAAACTAATGTAAACCCGTTTCAGAGTTTCATGGCTTTCAAGCTGTGGATTCTGATGGCGGTCGTCTTCGGTCTGGTACTGGCAATCGGAGAGACACCAACGCTCGCGACAGCGTTGCTACCAGCGTTGATCTTTCCCTTGTTGTGGCTGGCGGTCATGATGCAAGAGTCTTTGTCAGCAGCCCTTCACCCCCGAAACATCGTCGCCTTGCTCGGTGGTCTTGGTTACGCTTACCCGCTTGTTACGGTATTGCTCAGTGGCAGTGTTGGCTACATGGCGTATCTGATTGTATGGGAACACAACTTCCTCGCGATGTTCGCGTCGGCCTATGGTTTCCTGCTGGCCAATGCAATTACCGGCGCGGTGCTCTTCTGGCGACGCGCGGAGCTCAATCTGGATATCGACCAAAGCGTCGAACAGGCGCGTATGCGGGAGTTTAATGCTGAATCCACCAAATTCGGTCAGCTGTTCCACGAGCTTCGCCGGCATTGCGAAAACGGTAATCTAGGTACGGCCTTCGAAGAATTGCAGTCTTTCATGGGTGACAGGACCGAGGAACTCGATCCGCTCATGCACGAACGTCTGCTTGGTTTTCAGGACATTCGTCTGATGCTGCTTCATGCGGTGCACTATCTGCAGAGAATGGTTGATCGGGGTAAAACCGGTAAAGCCTGGGCGCTGCTGAAATCCTGCCTTGCGATCGACGATCGCTTCCGTCCCCTCACCGACAGCGCACTGCTTACACTCACTCGCGCAGCCGAGCCTGAAGATGCAGCTCTTGTCAACATTCTGCTGGAAGACTTCCATTTGTGTTATCCCGACAGCAAACACATCGCGTCAGCCAAGTTTCGCCGTGCGAGAGTCTGTATCGAATTGTTGAATGACAAAAAAGCCGGGGTCGCCCTGATTGAAGAAATCGCATCGGATTACCCGGAATTTGCTGCAACGGAACGATACGAGGTTTATCGAGCGCGCCTGCAGACCCGCTGATTGTTAGTGTTACCAGATTCTGGGTTGCAACTTGTTAGTCGAGATAGTCGAAGGCAAGGATTCCTGCGCAGGGAGCTGCGTGAAGAACCACGCAAGTGCGACCGGTTCGAACACTAACGTGAGGTTTAACAAGCCCTCCAAGCCAGCCTATTCAACTATATCGAACATCACCAGAATCGACGGGATCCAACTAAGTAGAGCAGTGACAACCAGACCACGGCGAAATCGAATGGGCGAACCCTTCGTGGCTCCCAGCCAACCGAATATCCACAAACCAGCCCCGATCAGGAAGATTCAGAGGCCGTGGGCGTTGCTGGCTAGTAATTTGCCCGCATCGCTACTCATAAAGTGTCGACTTGGTGCTTGAACCTGTAGTAGGGATAGGTAGTAGACTTCTCGTTTACCGGTAGAAACAGGCGGAATTGATTGTGCCCCATCAGCTTGCTGGACGATTAATATTGATCCACGTGATCGTTGTTGGTCTGCTGAACTCCTTATATGCACATAGCCAGACGGCGGGAGTAGTGATGGCGAAAGTGACCATCGTGGTTGACGGCATGATGAAGAGTAAAAGCGGCGCGACCTGAATGAGCTGACCGAATTCGGTCTCAGCTGCTCTGTCAGAGCTAGCAGGTGTTAAAAGTGTTGACGTGGACCTCGCAAAGGATCAGTTCACGGTCGAGTACGATGCGAGTCTCGTACTTACGGACCAGATGAACGAAGCTATTGTTGATTTAGGCTACCGGCCAAAAATCATTCAAAGTCGTTTCGATCCAGGCGCTTCAGGCAGTGCGTCGTCGGGACCCGTTCCCGAACCGGTGGCAGCGGCCCTCGACAAAGCGAGAGGAACTGGCCAACTGGTATTCGTAGATTTTCATGCCCAGTGGTGTGGTGCCTGCAAGACAATGCATAGGACAACGTTCAAAGATCCAGAAGTAGAAAAGGTATTTGAACGCTATGTGTTCATCAAGGTAGACGCTGACCTCTACCCAGACACGGCGAAGTACTTCGACATTATTGGTCTGCCAACGCTAGTTGCGCTGAATGCATCTGGCGAAGAAGTCTATCGTCATGTTGGCCCAGTAAAGAAGGGCGCTAAAGAAGGTGTGGAAAAATTCGTACGAGAATTATCGCTGTTGGCAGACAAGGCGGAGGAAGCTCAGCGAAACAACGGCATCTAAGTTTCTGAAACATGTTTATAACATGTTGGGTCACCTCAACTTAAGGTTTCGTGAATCGCAACAGCGTTAGATAACAGGCCGCGGCCAGTCCAGCGCTGGCGAAAATCATGCACATCACCATGATTTGATAACGCACGGCGACAAGTGGATCGATCCCCGAGAGGATCTGTCCAGTCATCATTCCCGGCAGCGACACGAGCCCAACGGCCAGTAAGGCATTAATCTGCGGGATGAGCGCGGTTTCCAGAGCGGTGCGTCGCGCAACTAAATAATCATCGTTGCGCGCAATCTCAGAACGGAAACGCTCTGCGGCGAGACTTATGGTATTCATAGTGTTTGCAAAGATCATCCCAGCCAACGGCACAACATAACGCGGCTCGAACCATCTCGGTAGATCGAGGATGAGTTGCGTTACCAACAACATCACACTGATCCCGCAGGCAGCGATGCTGATCAACACGATTGGGTACAGCTTCAGCCGCTGATCGGCAAGCGGGCGCAAAGCAATCCACGCTGACACGCCAATCATGAAGACGATAACCGCTAACACGAGCAGGGGCTGGTCCGTCTCGAGCACATAGGTCAACACATAGCCGATTGCGAGGAGTTGGATCAGCATGCGACCGTTCGCGTAGATCGCTTGTAACGCGTTTAACGACCACGCGTGCATGATGGCCAAAAGCAAGATGACCGGGATGAAACCGAGGAGAAGGTTCGTGAACGGAATGGTTGGGACAACAACGTCCATTAATCAGGAAGGTAACTTAGGCCGACCTGAAAGTCTCCGCTTTCAGTCAGAAAATCTCACCACGCCTTGGTCAACCAATGCCGCGACTTCTTCTTTCGATCGTCCGATCTGTTCTAACACTTCGCGGGTGTGTTCTCCGTGCGCCGGGCAGTCAGAAGCAGGTTCGAGACGTTTGCCGCCAAACTGGGGCGCCGATTTCACACGGCGCATGTTGCCCAGAATCGGGTGCTCGAAAACATCGATGCTGTCGTTTGCCGCGTACTGTGGATGTTCCAGAACTTCTTCGTAATTCAGGCACTTCGCCGCTGGCACGTCGTTTTCCTTGAGTTTCGTGAGCAAATCGTCCGTTTCAAATTTCAGAAAATCAGCCTTCAGGATTTCGCGAAATTCATCGATGTTGTCCACCAGCTTTTCCGGGCTGTTGAATCGTTCGTCCGCCATCAGACTCAGCCGGTCGATCGCCGAAAGCATACCAACCATTTGTGCTTCGTTCGCCGCCGCGAGGGTCACCCCACCATCCTTTGTCTCAACGAGGTCGTACAGACTCTCACTCAACGGAGGACCATGTTCGGCGTCGTCATCGAGCAGTGTCCGGTGCATGAATCCATCCGGGAATAGAAAAAACAGACCCGCATCCATCATCGATAGATCGATGTGTTGCCCTTCGCCGGTTTTCTCGCGCAAGAAGAGTGCGGCAGTTACCGCCTGGCAAGCCGTGTATGCGGTGACCTTGTCGCATGTGAGGTTGCGGACAAACTCCGGGGCCGCTTTGCCCTGCCCCTGCACCGCGGCAAATCCTGATTGGGCCTGGATTACCGGGTCATATGCCGGCGTATCCCGATCCGGTCCCTTAGTGCCGAAGCCAGACACCGCCGCATAGATCAATCGCGGATTGACGCTGCGCAGTGTTTCGCTACCAAGACCGAGACCATCCATGACACCAGGTCGGAAGTTGCACAGCAGGACGTCAGTATCCCGAATCAGCTCCTTGACGATCTCCTTGCCCTCGTCAGCCTTGATATCCATCCGTAGAGATTTCTTGCCACGGTTGCAGTTGGCAAAAAGTGCAGATATGCCACCTTTGCTACTGCCCAGAAAACGCATTGGATCGCCCAGCTCAATCGGTTCGACCTTGATCACGCCGGCCCCCTGTTCTGCCATCATCATGGCCGCAAACGACGCGGTGACCATTGTGGAAAACTCAAGCACGTTGATGCCTTCAAGCGGTTTCATGACTCCCCCAATGGTCTGCGAATCGATTCGATCTTAACATGTGAAGGGTGACGCACGACCGAGGCGATTGATGGGCGCTACGGATTATTTGGTGTGCTAGTGGACACCACCTCGACATCGTCGATGCGCGCGAGTGCGTCCAGATGTTTATGTCTGAAAGCGCCTTCGCCAACCAGACAGATCTTCAATCAAGGTACTCCAATCCAGCGGCCGCCAGCTTTTCGCGCATGTTGTAGATATCCAATCCTGGCTCACCAGCGGCCAGACGCTGGCGTGTGAGCTCCTCTTTCGCCAGGCGTGCGCGGCTTTTTTCCAGTGCCCCCGCAGCCGTCTCGCGCGGTACGATACAAACGCCATCGTCGTCCGCTACCACCACGTCCCCCGGATTGACCACACATCCGGCACACACCACCGGAACATTCACACACCCGGGTGTTGCTTTGACCGTACCCTTGGCTGATACCGCTCGCGACCAGACCGGAAACTGCATCGTGGTAAGGTCCGCCACATCGCGTACCCCCGCATCTATTACCAGACCACGAACGCCTCGCGCTCGGGCGGAGGTTGCCAACAGATCACCAAACATGCCATCACTGTTGTCTGCCGAGAGCCCAACCAGCAACACGTCGCCGGGCTGACACAGCTCGATGGCTACATGCAACATCCAGTTGTCACCCGGATGCGCCAGCACGGTCACCGCACTTCCGGCTATCGATGCACCTGCGTAGATGGGTCGCAGGTAGGGTTTCAGGAGGCCAGAACGTCCCTGCGCCTCGTGCACCGTTGCTACTCCGCAATCCGCCAGCGCGTCGATGACGTTGGCATCGGCCCGCGCAATATTTCTCACCGCAATGTTCTTCATCCCATCACCTCCCCAGTGAACAGCAACCGAGCGGTACGCACGACACCCGCGCTCACTACCTTGCCGGCATCGTCGAGATCGAGTTGTACCTCCATTGCACCACCCGGGTGCTCAACCTTCATTCGTTTGCGTCTGCCTTCGGGTACCTGCGCCAACTCGGCCACCGGTGTTCCGAGTGCCAGACACGCGGTGGCCACACTCACCGCACCCAGTACCCCGATCGACTTGTGGCACACGTGGGGGATGAAGGTTCGGGTCATGATGACACCACCCGCAAGCGGCGCCGCCACCAGACACATCTTTGGAACCGATTTGTTGCGCACGTCCCCGAGATTCATGGCGCGTCCAGCTTGGAGTCGGACAGCCTCGAGCTGCTGCTTGAGCGCTTCGTTGCGATCCAGCTCTTCAGGTGACTCAACCCCGGACAGACCAAAGTCCGATGCACGCAAGACCACCACCGGCATGCCATTGTCGACACAAGTGGCCTCCATGCCGTCGAACAAATCAACCGAATTACCGGTTGGCAGCAGCGCTCCGCAACTGGAGCCAGCGATATCGAGGTAGTTGCAGACAATGGGAGCAGAGGTGCCCGGCACCCCATCGATGGATGTGTCGCCTCGCGTGTCAACTTCGCCGCCTGGTGTTCGCAAGAGCAAATGGCAGATGGCCTGGCTATTCAACATCTGTACCCGTACGCGCGTCTCGTCGGGTTGGGCTTGAATGAGACCTTCTTGTATCGCAAAAATCCCGACTCCTGCGAGCAGGTTGCCGCAGTTCTGCGCAGAGCTCACGATTTGCTTGAGCGGATCGATCTGCAGGAAGAGGTAATCGACATCGATCTCGACATCCGAAGACGGCCGAATGACCGCAACTTTGCTCGTCAGGGGATGCCCACCGCCAATTCCGTCCACCTGTAACGCATCAGGACCCCCCATGATCCTGAGAAGTAATGCGTCACGCTCGATTTTATCCGCCGGAAGATGCTTCTCCTGAAAATAGGCACCGCGTGACGATCCGCCCCGTATCAGTGAGCAAGGAATGCCTCCTCCCTGAAGAGACATCACAGCTGCATGCGCGAATAAACTCGCTTCGCATTTTCCGAGAAGATCAGGTGCTTTTCTGCCTCCGTTGCCTCAGTCGAGGCATCGACATATCGTCGGGTGTCGTCAAAATTATGCCCCGTGTTGGGGTCAATCCCACGCACCGCGCCGAGCAACTCGGATGCAAACAAGACATTGGCAGCCGGTATCACCTCCAGCAACAGGTCGATGCCCGGCTGGTGGTAAACGCAGGTATCGAAGAACACGTTGCCTAAGACCAGTTCTTCCAACGGGGGTTTGTCCATCGCCTGTACCAGACCGCGAAACCGCCCCCAATGATACGGAACCGCCCCACCACCGTGAGGAACGATGAACTTGATCGTCGGAAAATCCTGCAACAGATCAGACGTCAACATTTGCATGAACGCTGTCGTGTCCGCACCCAGATAGTGCGACCCGGTGGTGTGAAAACACGGGTTGCAGGCAGCACTCACGTGGATCATCGCGGGCACATCCAGCTCGCACATCCTCTCGAAAAACGGGTACCAGTAGCGATCCCCAAGAGGCGGGTCTGTCCAATATCCACCTGACGGATCCGGATTGAGGTTGCAGCCAACGAAACCCAGTTCGTTCACACAGCGTTCCAGTTCAGCGATACAGTTCTCGGGTGCAACGCCTGGCGTCTGGGGTAACTGGGCCACGCCCACAAAGTCGTCGGGATACAGTTGCGTGATGCGATAGATCAGGTCATTACAGTGTTCGGTCCAGGTGCTGGACGTGCTGGCGTTGCCAATATGGTGTCCCATCCAACTGGCGCGCGGCGAGAAGATCGTGAGATCGGTACCACGCTCGGCCATCATTTTGAGCTGCGCGCCTTCCAGGCTCCCGCGAATCTGGTCGTCACTGATCCCGAGATCACCCTTAACCGACTGAAACATCCGATCCAATTCGAGGTCCGCTTTCTGACCGTCCCGATAGCTTCCCAGTTCATCCGGCGCCGTCGTGTAGTGGCCGTGGCAATCTATAATCATCCGTACTCTCATACGACCGAGATAGCAGCAACGATAGCACCGCTACGCCCGCGCACGAAGGCCACTTGTGACCAGAGCGACGTATCGCCGATCTTCTCCCCCGATCAGCCTGCAGGTACTTCACGGGTGATAATCAGTGCCGTGACCGCCGATCAGGTGGAGATAGCCGCACACGTCGCCGCCGCTATCGAAGCGAGAGGCGGACGGTTCGCCCAGCCAGCCGACTCCGGCCTGGCAGCAACAGCCTGGCTGCATCCAAAAAACCCGCTGTCGCTGTTCAAAGAGGGTTCACCAAGCGCCGCAAGAAAAAGCCGCGCTAATGCGGGTGTGGTGGCGACGAACGCCGCCAGGACCATGAACCTCCAAGCGCGGAAGTAGTCAGAAGCGATCGCGCCCTCGATTCCAAGCAGTTGATCATTCGACCTATCCCGTATCGCGATGCACCACGGATCTGCACGGCGTCGGCCTATGCGTGGCGGCTTTAGCATTCAATTGGCCCGCAGCAATCACAACCCCGAGTACGTGTTAGGCATCTGAATCCGCGAATGGCGCTCATCGATTTCGCCAGTCCAGGTGAAGCCGACCCGATCGTTGCGGCCGTAGAAGAGTTCAAAGATTACTAACAGTATATTGTCGCGGGTGGCACAGTTGTCGGCGGAAGCCCTGATTGATTGCGAAATCTCGAAAGCGGACTGGCGCGGTGCACAACGCGACTTCCGTTTAGTGCCCATAGCAGGCATCATCAGATTCGCTGGGGTTTTCAGTTACGCGGGTTTGCTAAAGTAGTTTCGAGTATAACCGGCACTATCACCAATCAATTCGTCGGAAGTAGATCACGGGTGTTAGCCGCGGGCCCGGCGTTTGCTTGGGGTAGGCGCCATGCACGGTGGCGCCGTGGAATACGATGTGCGATCCCCGTGGGGCCTCAACCGGCACCGCGGCGTACCGGTCGTTTCCTCGGCCCGAGCCAGGATGCAGTCGGCAAGATGATCGATCTTCTCGGCTGTCACTCCGTGCACCGCTCGCGGCACTACCGTCAAGCCTCGCTCAGCGAGCTCCTCCGCTGCCTTTTCTTTCGGCAGAAGCGGCATCCGGTTCTGACCGCTTGGCCATCATGGCAGCTATCTTCTCTTGTTTCTGCCGGTGAGCCTCAACGTCAAATGCGAAGTAGTCGTATCCCGGTCGTGGCGATACCTTGTCATCAGCCGGGTCACGATCAAACAGACTGTGATACGGCGATGCATCGATCATCCCGCTGCTGACAGCAGCACCCTCCATGAGGCGTGTCATATCGGCGTCCTGCGCTCCGAAGGGAAACGCGCCATAAACATCCATCAGACCAGCAAACCGCAATGGATTCCGCGCCAGCGCCTCCTTTGTGACTGTCTGGCGATAGGGTTCTTGAGTCTGCATGTACGGCCGGCAGTAGTGCCCGAGCACCATCAACCGTTCACCCACATTGGATCGCGGTGCTGACCCGTGCCAAGTTAGATCACCCCACACCACCATTGACCCGGCCGGTGCTTCGATCACCTCGGACTTGTCCGCCCAATCCGCCATCTCCCCAGGAGTTGGCGGGCGCCGCCACTTGTGACTGCCCGGCACAAACGTTAAAGCGCCTTCTTCAGCCGAATAATCAGTCACCAAATAATTGAAATTAGCACTGCTGGGTTCTGGCGCAGAGGCCTGACGGGTGAAATCGTAGTTGTCCCGATGCATGGGCGTTCGCCCCTCTCCCGGGCCTTTCACCCAGCCGTCGAACAGGGCCAGGATACAGTTAGTCCCGATCAGATGTTGGATCAGTCCAAGCCCTGCCGGATTGAGAAGCAACTCCTCGAAGATGGGGTCTTCCCACAGGATCATCCGGATAATCTGGTTCTTGTCCTTCCAAGTCATACCATCACCACCAAGTGGACCGAATCGACGCTCGACTACCTTGACTGCCGCATCCTTGACCCTGGCGTGAAACTCCGGCGGTGCGACCTTCTCAGGCGGTATCACGGTAAAGCCGAACACATCTAGTTCCGCGATGTTTACCAATAAGTCCAGTTGCGCCAGTTCCTGATACAGCTTTGACTGTGTTGGACACGACGCCCATTCTTTGATTTCCATATGACAATATCCTTTGATTATCAGTGCCCTTGGGAGCGCAACTCTGGTCAAACCCTGACCCCCCGACGTCGCGGCTGACGGTCC
>SMWK01000060.1 GCA_004356895.1 Gammaproteobacteria bacterium | reverse complement strand
TAATGCCGAGTGACTGAAATCTACCGACTCGGTGAATACTCCCCCCATGACCACGATACCCAGCATCGGAGAGGTGGTATCGGCGAAGCGGGTGAGGAAGCTCAAGCGTTCCTCGTCGGACATTTTAGGCTCCTGTGCCAGGAACTCATGATCGGGTGCAGCGGTGCTGAAAGCATCGCTGAATTGCCGCAAGTACTGGTAGGAAGGGAACGCCACTAGATAGTTACCCGCCTTTGCCGCCACCACATCGATAACAAGTTTCACCAGAGCGGCGAGAGATTGTTCCCGCTGCCTCCAGTAGGTTGGCACGTCATCGACAATCCACACCCCCAGTTGCTGGCTCGAGAACGGGCTACCAGCCCTTTCCGCGGGTGCCTCGGGCTGACCATGCAGGTCCTGATAGAGCTCGAGCGGTGATATCGTTCCGGAGAACCGCACGTGGCCACCAAAACCATCGAGAATATCCTTCAGATACGGTGCCGGGTCGAGGCAGAGGAGTTGCAGTGTCAGCTCGGATCCGGTTCGACGCAGGATGAATTCAAAACGCTCGTCGTCATACCAATCATCTGAGCGCGCCCAGCGGAAAACATCGAACGCAAGCTCGCGTGCATTGGGGTATTGATCGAGCGACACCTCGCTTTCCAGCAACACATCGGCGAATCGTCCCAGCGCTCGCAGCAGCGCTTCCGGTCGCGGTACCACGGCTTCGTCGGATACGCCTTGTTCTCTTCTGAAAGCAAGCAAGTGTCGATTGATGGAACGAACTCGCCGCAACACCACATCGGGAAGCGCCTCGCTCAACACAGACTTGATCGTCGAGCTTTTGAGTGTCAGCGACAGCATATCCCGGGCACGAGGTGCTAACTGATGGCTCTCATCTATGAGTAACGAGATGTCGGATCTTTCGGAAAATCGTTGCAGCCTGACCACGGGATCAAATACATAGTTATAGTCGGCGATGATGACATCCGCCCAGACCGCAGCATCCAACGACAACTCGAAGGGGCAGACCTGATGTTCTCGCGCCTTGGCTTCGATCTCTTCCGCACCGATATTCCCAAGCGCCAGCAAATCAGGCACAGCTTGGTGGATCCGATCAAAATAACCGTTTGCATACCTGCAGCGGTCCGGGTCGCAGGGCATCCCGGCAACGAGGCACGCCTTCTCCTTGGCCGTTATAGTAACAATGCGCAAGAAGCTCCTGTCGGGATCGATCTGCCGGCAGGCGTCCCTCGCAGCTGTGGCTCCGGTGGTTTTGCTGGTGAGGAACAGGACTTTCTCATTACCCTCTTCGCTGAGTGATTTCACCGCCGGATAGAGCAACGCCATCGTTTTGCCACTGCCGGTAGGCGCTTCGAGCAGCAGATGTTCTCCATCACGAAGCGCCTGATAGGTACGCCTGGCTATGGCTTGCTGATGCGGACGGTAGTGTTCAAACGGAAACGCGAGCTCGCGGCTGCGACGATCACGCTCGTCGAGATGGTGTTGCTGATTTGCCCACCAGGTTGCATACCAGGTAACTGTTTCGGTAAGAAACGTCTCGAGATCTTCAACCTCGACTCGCTGCTCGAAGGGAAACACAGCGAAGGTATCGGGATGGCAATAAAGCAGGCGCAATAACCATTTTTTGTCAGCGTTTTCTTGGCAAGCGACTTCACGCGCTAAGAGGGCAGCATAAAGTTTCAACTGAGCCCAGTGCGCGCTACCTTGATGGGCGTGAACGAGTTCGGCATCGGCGCGGGTTGTTTTGAACTCCTCGACCACGCTGGTTTGCGTTGTCAGGTCACAACCGTCGAGCCGCCCCTTCAATTCGATCGTGATACCAGATACCTCGAAGACGGCGCTTAGTTGTCTTTCCCGTTGATAGTGTTCGCCCCGGTCGCGCTGCAATTTGCGCTGTACTCTCATGCCCTCCTCGGAAGTTGCCCGTCCGTCGAGGCGCAGGTGAATGTCGCCGCGTCGATGAACGAACTCTGCCAGCGCGCGAACGGATACGGACACTTTCATCGCTTGAACTTGAGTACCCGTGCTGGCAGCCCGAGTCGTTTCAGCGACTTGAACCAGATTCGCTGCCCGGGTTGAAGTTGATCTTCGGGTCCCTTCACCTCCACGAACTCGTAGCGCCCGGCTTCGTAAATCACCAGCAGGTCGGGGAACCCGGTTCGTGCTCGGTATAAATTGCTCAGCACGTGATAGGCAAGGTCGAGCAGTGAGGACTCTGGAATAACCTCAAGCACCGCGTCCAGTAGATCCCGGTCGAAGTGACGCCAGCTGACCAGCTTGTTGGCGACACCCTGTTTTGCCGCCCAGGTACTTTTGAGCGTGTGGTAAACGGCTCCGTTCGTGCTGAGCTGGGTGAGAGTCTCTTCGATGACCTGTGCACGCACCCGTGCGAAATCGGACCAACCCAGATCCACCGGCCCGCTTTGAAACGGATTCAAGAAAGCCCCTTTCACGGGCGCAAATACGACGTTCCAGAACAGCAAACCGGCAACCCCCAAGGGAAAATGATTTTCCAGATGCCAGGCTTGCCCGCCATCGCGCGTCAATACTTCCATTGCGTGCTGCTCGATGTGTATTGGCGTGTCCCCGGTCAGCGTTTTGGTGGTAATGGGGATATCGGGTTTGAGCCCACGTTGGCCAAAACGTTCTGCAAAATCTTCTTCCTCGGCGGATCTCGGACGCATTTTCATACGTTGCAGCATGAGCTCGACGCCCGCGTCATCACCCAATCGTTTGAGCACCCGGGCGATCCGCTCGCCTCCGGGGTGAGTGCGACTATGCCCATAACACGCCAGCGCCTCATCGAAGTCGCCGCGCCGTTCGAAGAAGTATCCCAGACGATTTGAAATCTTGTCTAACTGGCGTTGTTCCATCCGGTTACATGGCTCGACCATGAGCCGGTCCACTAGAAGCGGCGCCAAATCGGGATGTTGGGTGACCCGGTGGGACAACCGACGGAGATTCCTCAAATAAAGATAACGCTCGAGCTGCGCCCGGTCATCGAATTGCCGCTCGGTTTTCTGAAGTGAGTAATCTTCGTAGCGAACGAGACCAAGATCTTGAATCACGAAAGTCGAAAGATCCTGATACTCATCGCCAAAGAAGAGAAGCTGGCAGAGCTTGAGTTGTGGCTGTGAAGACAAAACGAGCCATGTGTAGGCCGCGCTGATTCGGTCACGAATTGTGTAATCGGTATACAGTGCAGTGCAGGCCTCGATCCACAGGAGTTTGGTTGGCGCGCGAACACGAGGAAACAGGCGGGCCTGTTCACCCCGTGTCAGTAAGTGCAACAGCGCATCCGCGGGACCTGACGGGTTCATTTCGATGAGACCGTTTGCTGAGAGCTCAGCCAGCGCACCAACAACGTCGGGAACCTCACCGTAGCTGAGCTTGTCTGCACGAACCCACGGGCCTTTGCGGCTCACCAGCCGTGCATAGAGGCGCTGCGCCGAGACGGAGATCCCTTGGAAGCAAGTGATGAAATCTCGCTCTTCAGTCGTCAGCAAATCACCGTGATTTTTCTCTACGTACGAAAGAATCTGGCCGACGTTGTCAGCGTAATAATCCGGGGGTGGCGGTTCGTTGGCGGCCAGTTGCGGCACAGGTAAGTTGCGTAGTGAAGAGCGAATGGATTATAAGGAAGTCTGTATACATGTACAGTAGTCTCATCCTGGTCAGAGTTTCAATTCATGGACCCATTCCCATCCTGCATCTGCACAACCGTCGGCGCAAAAGCGCTAACCGTACTTCTGGAAAACTCGGGCACCGGCACCTACAAAGACAGTCACCCCTGGCTGGTGGCGCTGGAGTTATTCGATCAAGCGAGCGAGGCCGGACAAGGTCTGGCAATCCTGTTTGCGACGGGACAGCCAAGCGAGTTTTCTCATTGGGGGTTTGTCGAGCGTATCGACGTGGTAGAACTACACCGAGCCACCTGGGAGACGGCTTGCACTTTTACCCAACTGCAACCCGTGAACCCGATCTGGACCAGCCTCGACAGCGTCTTTCTGATGCCGAGCGAATATCGAATGAAGCGGGAACTTCTGGAAGAAATCCATCAGCACCGGTACGGTCTCACCGAAGGCGAGATTCGACCTTATGCAATTTGTGAAACCCCTCCTTTTTGCAGCAAGCAAAAAGTGGCAAGCGTAGACGGCGCCACTTAGCGCGTTTACTTCGACTCTGCGGCCTTGGGCTCTCCATGGATTCTGAGCCATACTTCCTTGCGATGTACGGCTGCACTTCTGGGTGCATCGATCCCAATATGCACTTGGCTGCCACGAATCTTGAGCACCTTCAGCTCAATATCATCGTCAATCATTATTGACTCTCCGGCGCGCCGGGTTAACACCAGCATTCTTAATCCTCGCAATCCTTTTCTGCTTGCCCAATCTACTGGCTTCGCGGTATACGTTCTGTGAAGCTCATGGAACTTCTCGACACGACGACTGCCATTTTTACCTCAAAACGAGAACTTGCTCACACATTGGACCGCAAATACGAACCTGGCAGAATTCGCTATAGCTAACATATCTACTAAGGGGAGGTAGAGGCTTTGAGCAAATCGAGGCAGCTACAGATCGTCCGACGAAGCCTCTTCGATCAGGTTTTTTGGTAGACGTGTCTTGACTTTGGCTCCGAGTTCACGGAAATGCTCGACCTGGCGCACCAGATTACCTTTGCCGCTCGCAAGCCGGTTGTAGGCAGATTCGTAGGTTTTCCCAACAGCACCAAGTTGTTTACCCAGTTGATCCATATCTTCCACGAGCACTCTGAGCTTGTCGTAGAGCGCACCGGCTTTGCGAGCGATTTCCTGAGCGTTTCGATTCTGCTTTTCGTAACGCCATACGTTATGGATGATCCTGAGTGTCATCATCAACGTCGTTGGGCTGACAATAACGATGCGTTTTTCAAACGCCTCGGTGAACAACCGCTGGTCGTACTCCATCGCCATGGTGAAAGCGGATTCGATAGGAATAAACAACAGCACAAAATCCAGTGAGCGCACGTCACTCAACTGATCGTAGTCCTGTTCTGACAGGCGCTTCACATGTGCGCGTAAGCTCAACAGATGTTGGCGCATCCCGGCGTTGCGAGCCTTCTCATCCTCGGCCGCCAGCGCTTTCTCATAGGCCAGCAGAGACACTTTAGCGTCGATGACGACATCTTTGTCATCGGGTAACCGGATCAACACATCGGGCCGCTTGAGTTCGCCCGCTTCCGATCGTTTAGCCTCCTGGGTGAAATACTCGTGGTTAGCACGCAGGCCGGATTCTTCCAGCACCCGCTCCAGTACCATTTCACCCCAGTTACCCTGCACTTTTACGTCACCTTTGAGCGCCTTGGTGAGGTTTTCCGTTTCCTGATTGATCCGTTCGCTTGCCTGCTGGAGATTGCGCACCTCGTTCAAAAGTGAAGCACGGTCCTTGGTATCGGTGTGATACACCTCCTCGATACGTTTGCGAAAATCGACGATCTGATCTTTGAAAGGCGACAACACCGTGGCGAGCCTCTTCTGCTGGCTCTCCCCCTGGCGCTCGAAGATTCGATTGGCAAGGAGTTCAAACTCTTGTTTCAACGCGTCGCTGGAATCCTTGAAGAGTGCTTCCTTTTCAACATATGCCTTGCGAGTTTCCTCGAGGCGCGCCTTGAGTGCCGCTTCCGAAGCCAACTGCTCACCGAGCAGGCTGGTGCGTTCGTCGAGTTCTTTACGTTGCGCCGTCGCCTGGGTTTGCAACAGCTCAATACGTGCTTCGAGCCGAGTCATCTCCCGGTTTCGAATCTCCAGGCGCTCATCCAGGAGGCGACGCTCGGCGGTATTTTTTTCGGCATCTTGCGTCAGGCCCGCTTCAAAGGCATCACGGATCTTGACGTTGTAGCGCCAGGCCCACAGGGCACTTGCGAACGCGACGCCAACCAGCATGCCGATCACCAGCAACCATAAC
>SMWK01000059.1 GCA_004356895.1 Gammaproteobacteria bacterium | reverse complement strand
CTTGGCATGTTGATGTTGCCGTCCATGGCGCGGTGCGGTTGCGACCGATCGAGCCCCAGGGCGCGCGTCCTTGCGCGCCCGTCCAAGCCTGTCGGAGCGATGCTCCGACAGGCTTGGACCCCCATGTGAGAGTACGAAGGAGAAGAATAAAAGAATAAAAGAAGAGAAGGCCATGGGGAATCCCCGAATCCCCTTCGGGTAGATTAGATTGATGCTGCCGTCCCTGGCGAGACATTGTTGAGATTGTTAACTCCGGGGCGCGCGTCCTTGTCCTAACTGACTCAAGCCCATGCAGGCGGTGATTTCGATACAAGGGAATTTGCTCGAATAGCACATTTGTTTTTACTATCCTCTGATGACCGAACCATCGCAGTTTTGATAACGACAAAAAAACCTGGGATCAACGCGTCGAATTGCTTTTGGTTAACCGCGGCGATTAGTAACTCCAGATTCCAGATCGGATTACAGGAGCACCAATGGCCATACGTCATCTGAAGATCGTTTTCGTTGGGTTTATTTCTCTATTGTGTCTTTTCTACGCAGCCCAGAATGTCGCCAATCTGAACGTTTGTTATCAAACGTTTGCCTACGTCCTGGGAGGGGTGGATCACGAGGTCTATCCGGATTCGTTCTTTCCAGCCATCCAAAACCCTGCCTTGATATGGCTGATGCTAGCAGTGGTTGTCACTCTTGAATTTGCGGCAGGCTTACTCGCCGCAAAAGGGGCCTGGGACCTGTGGGGTGTAAGGAAAGCGCCTGCCACAGATTTCAACGGCGCCAAAACTTTTGCGCTCGTTGGCTGCGGTATGGGTATCGTAGTGTGGTTTGGGCTTTTCTCGGTGTTCGGTGGTGCCCTGTTCCAGATGTGGCAAACGGAAATTGGTGGGGGCTCGATGGAGGATTCATTCCAGTTTTTTGGGGCATGCGCTCTCATCTTCCTGATCGTGAAGGGTGACGACGACTAGAGAGGAGGTAGTAACTGACGTGGGTATAAGGATTGGACTGATAAATTAACTACATGGATCGGCGGAGGATGCACCGACCTGGGAGTCGATCAGTCGAAGGGCTTCGGTTGCGGAAAGCTATCGGATTCGATTCTTTCGTTTTCGAAGATGCACTACTGTATCGCGACGGCGAATCCTCGCAGGGCTGTTGGGAATCCGTTTCGATCGCGGCAGCCCGGGGCAACAACATCTCGCATCGAGATTGGTCCATCGGTATTCAGTGCTCCGTATCGGTCAGCAGCGATGACCGCCAAACCGAACAAGTCTAGCTGGAGCGCCTCGTTTGCCGTACCAGCAGACACCCGATTCGAGGCAGGCGCGGAATACTCGGCCACTCGACACCCGTTTCAAGGCGATGCGTTTGCCGGGATGGATGTCTCGGGGGACGGGCCTGCAGCGAAATAGAAGGTACCTTCTCGATCACCTCGGTGACCTACCGCGGCGACACACCAACGGCCTTGAAGCTCAACTTCCTCCAGCGGTGTGACGATAATAATACGGCGACTCTACGCGGACACCTCGACACCTCGCGTTGAAGCTGCAACCAGACGGCTAGCCAATATTCGAGTTTTTTTCCTCAGCACATAGTGAGTCTTCATAGTGGTTGGAGGAAACTGCTCAGATAGTTAGGGTTTGCGGGCTAAGACTGCGATGCTGTCTCCTTGGAGGTTTCGCCGTGCCGCGAAGCTGTAGGGGGCTTTGCGGAGTTCGTCAGCCAGGCGGCGGAGCCCAGTTAGTTTTGGGGCGTGGTTGGGGCGGAAACGTACGCCGTGGGAGGAGAGTTTGAGCTGATCGAAGCCGGCGCTTTCGCATAACGAGGTTAACGTTGACGGGGTGAAAAGACAGAGGTGCATTCGAGGATCAACCAGTTTCCAGTCTGTGCCCAGGTTGCGCCAGGTATAGGATTCGACGTTTACCGTATCGGCATAAAGCACGCCGCCCGGACGCAGTACCCGAAATGCTTCGCGCATCACGGCGAGAGGATCGGGTAGGTGTTCTAAGACCGCATTGGAGTAAGCGACGTCAAAGCTGTTGGCCGGGAGCCGGGCTTCTTCCAGCGTGCCGATTCGAATGTCCAGTCCAAACTCGTCGATTCCGTGTTGTGCTGAGCTGGTTACTGGCTCGACGCCGGTTGCCGACCATCCTAGCTCTTGTGCCTTGGCAAGAAAGGCGCCCGTGCTGCAACCAATTTCGAGAAGGGTGCCGAGCTTACGGTAGGGTTCAAAATTATTCAGCATCCCAGCGTATGCGCGCTGGAATCGCTTGGTTGAGTGTTTTTTTAGATGCGTTTCGAAAAGCAGTTCGTTGTTATCGGCGTTATATGTTTCATAGTCCATCGTGGTGGTGTCGGCGTACACGAATCCGCACAAGTCGCATTTAAGGTACGACATCCCAAATTTCTCGGCGAACGTTGTCGCTGTGGTTCCATTACAGACAATGCAGTTCATGCGGGTCCTGGCTTTCCCTGAGTATAAACTGAGCGGATTCGTCGGCACATGATGGGCTAATTCCGTTTCGTGGTGGTTAGGCGTTGCGTTCTCGATCACTTGGATATTCTCCGATTTTGAGCGCGGGTAGGCCGCGTCTACGTCGGATTCGGGTCATCTTGTCGCGTCGGCGCTGCACGTTCCGATCGACTTTTGCCAATATCTCGAGAGGGTCGAAACCAACAGCTTCGCAGTATGCGGTTACGATCGCGTGGGCGGGACCCGCATGTAAGTAAGCGGAGTCTCCCGGTTGAGCGCAGAAGCTACCGAGATTACGGATTCGCAAATGCCTCGGAAGCGATTTCAAAAAACGAATATCAGCAACATCTATCAAACCATAACCTTTGTCGCTACAGATCAGAATGTTCCCCAGGTTCAGAGCTCGGAAGTAAATACCAGCATCGTGAAGCGTTTGGATGAAACGAGCGAGGCGATAGATGTCGACGTCTTGAGGATTGTCCTGTGAAATGTGTCGAAGTGGGGTACCGGACAGTTTCTCGTACGTTACCCACCGCGTTTTCGGTTGCTCGATGAGAATGCCGCAAGCGACGATCGTCGGTGCTCTGATCCTGCGACGCAGAAGCTCTTGTGTCGCTGCTACGAAGCGCCATGCATAGGGTCGAAAGCGGTCGCTGGAAAACGCTGATCGGGGATACCAGAATTTGGTGATCCGTATGCGACCGTCGCCGTCCCGGTGCTCGATTACCGCGGGGCGCAAGCCCTTGGTTTCGATGATCTTGCCTTCGCGGCATAGCCGATCGAAAGTCTCGGGGCTCATGTGCTGTCGGGTGTTTGGATGTGAGTTCAGACAAATGATCCATGGGTCCGCATAGGGAAATTAAGCCCTGTCAACGGGTTTCCTTCAACCCTGGATTCACCCAGGTGGCACCCGGTAGACTAATATACCAACTCATGTCTGATACCACCCAGCAGATTGCCGAATTCTTGGAGCAACTGATCGAACAACGACAGTTGCCCCTGAGCCTGTGGCCGCGCGAGGCAGGTTCTCATGAGAGGTATGGGTTGACGAGTGCCGATGGTTTCATCGTACTCGACTCGAACGTAGAGGTGCTCGAGGCGTCGGCGGTGAAGGCGAATCTTTCTGCTGCCGCTGCCGGCTGGCTTCAACAACTCGATGTACACACTGCGTTGGGCTCGACCAACGGATACCTCATGGACAAGGCGCAACAGGGTTCGATCGATGGCTGGATATGCCTGGCCGATGTGCAAACCCAGGGTCGCGGTCGCCGGGGTCGTCGCTGGATGAGCCCGTTTGCCCAGAATCTGGCGATGAGCCTTGGCATTACCGTGGGCGCCAGCCCAGCCACTTTGGGTGGGTTGAGTTTGGCGGTTGGACTGGCCGCCGTTGACTGTCTTGGCTCATTGGGTGTGCAAGACGTTCAGTTGAAGTGGCCAAACGACCTGCTGCTCGAGGGAGGGAAGCTTGGTGGAATACTTCTTGAACTAGTCTCAGGGAAAGTCTCAGGGAAAGTCTCAGGCACAGTCGCAAATACAGACTCAGCTACCCGGGCTCAGGTCGTCGTAGGTATTGGGCTGAATCTCGAGTTGCCAGAAGCGGTTCGCCAGGAGGTTGATCAGGTGGTTGCGGATTTGTCGAGTCATGGCTATTTGCTGTCTCGCAACGTGCTCGCTGGGCGGCTGGCATCGAGTATTGTCGATTATGTTAGGCAATTCGAACGAACCGGATTCGCACCCATGCGCGAGGTTTTTGATATGCACCACCGCTATCATGGAAGGTGCTGTCGGATTGTATCGGTGACAGACGAAGTAGTCGGCGTGGTAACCGGGGTGAGCGACACAGGCGCGCTAATTCTGGAAACTGCCGCAGGCCCACGCTCCTTTGTCAGTGGTGAAGTATCGCTACGGGAAGCAAACTGACTTCCTTGGGTTGCTCGATTAGACCTCCAGTGCGACCATACGGTCCGGGCTCGCACTTTGGCGAAACCCGGTTGCCGCTATTTGTTGGCGACCTGTTGGCGACAAATGGATGTGGTTCCAGGCGGATTGACGATTGAATAGCATTGCCGGACGCGCTCAGAACGGGAAGACTTGGCTCAGCGTTCTGATCTTCGCCAATTGTATAATGTTGCTCTGGCCGCTCGGAGCAGAAGAACCGTCCATTCCTGAGCTAATCACCCCCGCTGAATTCCAACCGTCGTTGAAGTTGTTGACTGAAGCATCTACCGCGTTGTTGCTCTCCCGACAGGAGCAAGTGGAAGAGCAGAAGATCATTCAGCAGCAGAGCCCTGAGCCGCCTAAAGTCTGTCACGCGTGGGGGCCCTACAGCGAAGTAGATGAGGTGCGCGCGCTTGAACAACGGGTAAGTTCCGAGGGGGTGGAAACGGATGTTCTTGAGTCAGAAGTGAGCGGCGAGCCTGATTACTTGGTGTATATAGGGCCCACGGCCACGCCGGAAGGTGCGCGGCGCTTGTTGGAAGAATTGCGCAGCCAGGCAATCGAAAGTCACCTCATTAAGCTGGGTCGGTTTAGCGATACGTTGTCTGTTGGAGTTTTCAGCCAGCAAGCCAGAGCCAAAAAGCAGCAGGAAAAGGTTTCTGCGCTAGGCTACCAAGTGGTTGTTGAGGAGTTGCATCACCCACGGCAGGTTTATCATTTACTGGCGAACGCCCCGGCTGACTTCGTGCCGGTAGTCGCCCCAAGTGGGGCTTGCAGCGAGATTGCACCCACCCACCAGTTTCTATAGAATCCGGCTCCCATTTTGGCCGCCATAGCTCAGCTGGTAGAGCAGCTCACTTGTAATGAGAAGGTCCAGGGTTCGACTCCTTGTGGCGGCACCAGGTTGCAGCTACGAGGCTTTAGCACGAGATGGAGTTAACGCTACTGCAACGATAAGTGTTTGTATTTACATAGAATTTAGACCGCTAATGTGTTGACGGCAAAATGTTGGAGACGCAATGGTGTGTTTGTGTCCTGAGCAGCGTTCGCGATGTACTTGAATTGGAGGGGTTCCCGAGTGGTCAAAGGGATCAGACTGTAAATCTGACGGCTTAGCCTTCGAAGGTTCAAATCCTTCCCCCTCCACCAGAAGTGGAACCTTCAGCGGAGACTAAAGGAGCCTTCAGCGGAGAGTTAAAGGAGCCTTCAGCGGCTAAAAAGAGCCTTCAGCGGCTCAGATAGAGCATCGGCGGTGACAGCAAGGAATGAATGAACGGTAGTTGGGGTGAAAAAATGGTTATCGGCAGGCGGGTATAGTTCAGCGGTAGAACCTCAGCCTTCCAAGCTGATGACGCGGGTTCGATCCCCGCTACCCGCTCCGGCTTTTGATAGTTCACACAGGAGAGAGTAATACAACGAGTTTGCGAGCTGCGCTAGTAAGACTCGTGTGAGGACCATATTACGGTCCGATAGGGTCAACGAGTGACCCGACGCTCACATAGCTCAGATGGTAGAGCACTTCCTTGGTAAGGAAGAGGTCATCGGTTCGAATCCGATTGTGAGCACCAATTGGCAGCCGGGCGCATTGGAAACGGACTGAGACCGTTACCAGCGTGGGAACGTCACATAATGGTGAATAGAGGATAAGAAATGGCCAAAAAGAAATTTGAGCGGACGAAGCCGCACGTAAATGTTGGCACGATTGGCCATGTAGACCATGGTAAGACGACGTTGACGGCGGCGATGACGAAGGTGTGTGCGGCGGCGTTTGGTGGCGAGATAAAAGATTT
>SMWK01000007.1 GCA_004356895.1 Gammaproteobacteria bacterium | reverse complement strand
GTACGATATACTCTTTTGAGCGAGTCTGGCATCCGGTGCATCCGGCGCTCAAAGAGCAGGGTGCTTATGTCGTGGCGCTGGTGGAGTTGTCGCACGCGGATGGGGTGCGGTTGGTTGGCAATCTACTGGGTGATCCCCAACAGCCTGTTATCATCGGCTCGCAAGTCACGGGTGTGTTTGAACATCACAACGATGTAGACGACCCGTTTACACTGCTGCAGTGGCGTGTGGACAAGAAAAATTAGCCATCGAATTTCGACAATTGGAAATAAGCTCATGACAAACGATGCAAATGCGTGGCGGCAGTCGAGCCCCGGTATCGAAGGTTGGGAAAAGACGGCGCGACCGGGTGCTGCTAACAAACACTTCATGATCTCCGCAGATTGTCATGCCAATGAACCTTATGATTTTCTCTCGAGCCGCATCGACGAAAAGTACCGTTCGCGATTGCCCAGGATGGAAACTGACGAGAAGGGTGACAAGTGGCAGATCACCGAGGGTTACCGGCCGATTCGAATCCGCTTCAAGCAGCCGTTGGAAGGCGAAGATGGCCTACGCAATTCCTCCGGCGCCGACCCGGAAGATCGGCTGAAAGACATGGCAGCCGATGGGGTGGATGCGGAGATCATCTTTCCCAATAAAGGGCTTGCGATGTGGGCTACCCCGGATCCCGAGTTTGCCATGGCGCAATGCCGCTGTTGGAACGATTGGGCCTGGGAAACCTTCGGCCCTTACAACGATCGTATGTCTCCTGTTGCCTGTCTCGCCACGGGGGATCTCGCCGGTTCGATTGCCGAAGTGCAACGGACCGCGGCACTCGGTTTTCGTGCGCTGACGTTGCCGTGCAAACCAATTTTTGGCCCCCACGATGCGCGTCAACCCAACTACAACTTACCCATGTTCGATCCACTGTGGGCTGCAATTGAAGAAACCGGGCTACCGATCACCTTTCACGTTTCGACGGGTCGTGATCCCCGCGCGGCGACGGGAAATGGCGGCGCGGTAATCAATTACGTTTCACATTCCCTGGCACCCACCATCGAGCCTGTCGCGAATCTCTGCGCGTCAGGCGTGTTGGAGCGTTTTCCCAAGATACGTTTCGCCACCATAGAAGCGGGGATCGGCTGGGTAGCCTGGGCGCTCACTGCGATGGATGAAGCCTATAAGAAACACCACATGTGGGTACAACCCAAACTTCAGGGTTTACCGTCGGACTATTTTCGCGCGCACGGCTTTGCAAGCTTTCAGGAGGACGAACCTGGCCTTCACGATGCGCAGCTACACAACTTGAGTGATAACTTCATGTGGGCGAACGATTACCCGCACCATGAAGGCACCTGGCCGCACTCCGCCGCCGCGATCGAACGCACGATGAATTTCCTGAGCGAAGAGGAACGCGCCAAGATCCTGGGTTTGAACGCTGCCCGGCTGTTCAAATTCGAGGTTCCCGATTTGACAGGACACTAGATGGCCGGCGAGTTGCTGGATAAGTAAACCAGAAAGACCCGATTTTATCTTCTAGGCTGAATGGGTACACCAAGGTTCGTTTATGACGAAAGCACCCTTGCGCCTGGAAAACCTGTTCGACTCGCCGAAGTTGCTCTATCGGATCCTCGGTTCGGTCGCGGCAACGGCGTTTGTGGTTAGCGCCATCGTAGAGATGAGCTACCAGACTCGCGTGGTCTGGGACTGGGTGCTGTATGGCGCCACGATCGCTGGGTTTTACCTCGTGGCGATCTGTACTTTTCTCCCCAGGGTCAGGGAGCAACATCTGCAGAAAGCTTGGATCGCCGTGCTCATGTTCGGCATCATCTGGTCAACGGTGCACAATTACACGCAGAATTTGAGCTTTGTCGTAACGCTGCAGACATTCGTTCAATTAGCTGCCGGGAGCGCAACGTTGCGCGTTCGTGGTCATCTCAGGCTTTTTCTGATCTGTTTCACCGCAAGCGCGATGGGCGTGGCCTTTCTCCTTCCCAACCCTGTTGTTCCATCCCTGACGTTTGCGATGGCGATCGGGTTTTATAGCTTCTTCATTTATTTCGTTATCTCATCTTCTATCTCCGCGCACGAACGACAGGTGGAGACAGAAAACCAGCTACGCCACAACGAGAAGATACTGGAACGGGCTCAACGCATCGCGCGAATGGGTGGGTGGGAGTACCGGAGTCCGGGATTGCTGCGCTGGACGCAGTCGCTTTGTGATCTGCTGGAGGTCGAAGCCCGACCGTCGATATCGCTTGACGAGGCGACCGCATTGTTTCAGCCGGAAGATATCCCGAAGATGGAAGCGAGTATGAACGCGCTGCTAACCGGGGAGACAAGCGAGTTCGAATACGAAGTCGGGGTAACCACCGGTTCGGGGAAGAAGATAGATGTCCGGGTAATCGGCCAGCGCATACCGGGAAAGGAAGTGCTTGTGTTAGGGACGTTTCAAGACATTTCCCACCAGGTTGAGCAGACGCGGCTGCTGACCGCGGCTCGTGAAGCCGCCGAGAGTGCAGTTGCAGCACGAAGCCAGTTTATCGCCAATATGTCCCATGAAATCCGCACCCCGATGAACGGAGTTATCGGAATAACTGCGCTGCTTTTGGATTCTGAACTGACGGATCTGCAGCGAAATTACGCAGAGACAATCCGCAACAGCGGCGAAGCATTACTTACGATCATCAACTCCATACTGGACTTTTCCAGAATAGAATCCGGCCAACTTCAGCTGGAATCGCAACCCTTCGATCTGGAGGGGTGTCTCGCGGACTGCCTGGACGTGGTGTTGCCCGATGCAGCAGGCAAGGGTCTCGAGATGCTGTTCGATTGGGATCTCGATTTACCGGAGCAGTATTTCGGCGACAGTACCCGGATGCGCCAGATATTGATCAATCTGTTAGGCAACGCGGTCAAGTTCACCGAATCCGGAGAGATCCGTTTACAGGTGACGCCGGTCGAGGAAGGAGAGGTCGATACTCGCCAGATCATGATATCCGTCATCGATACTGGAATCGGTATCCCCGCCGGACAGCTGGACAGTATATTCGATGCGTTCACACAGGCGGATTCGTCGACCACGCGCAATTTCGGTGGCACCGGGCTCGGCTTGAACATCTGCCGTGAACTGGTGCACCTGATGGGTGGAAAGATCTGGGCGGAAAGTACGCCGGGTAGGGGGACGGCGTTTCGATTCACGTTATGCCTACCCCCGGCGAGCGGCGTCATCTCCCATCAACACGCGCAGGGTAAGCGGATTCTTGCCGTTGACGACAACAAAACCAACCGGGAGGTGCTGCAGCGAACCCTGGAGAACCTCGGTGTCGCATGTGAAGTGTTCGCCGAGCCCCGGGCAATGCTCGAACGATTCCGGAAAGATTCAGACTTCGATGTGTTGATCATGGATATGCACATGCCAGGCATGGACGGGAAACAGCTGGCGGTCTGCCTTCGGGAGGAGTTTGCCGATCTACCCCCGCTATTCCTTCTCTCTTCGCTTGGCGACGTGGACGTCGACGGGTTGTTCGATGTCACCTTTACCAAACCGGTGCGACCGAGACAGCTTGCCGATGCACTGGAGCAGCAGTTTTCGCAAACCCCAGACTCAATCCCGAACCAGCAACAGGCTAAGCGTGAACGTCCCACTTTTTCCTACCAGGTGTTGGTTGCCGAGGACAACCCGGTGAACCAGAAAGTTGCCTGTGCGCTGTTAAAAAAGCTGGGGATATTGGCGGACGTGGCCACAAACGGTCGTGAAGTGGTGGAAAAGTTGCAGCGGCGGAGTTATGACATTGTGTTCATGGACGTACAGATGCCGGAAGTTGACGGTCTGGAAGCGACCCTACTCATCCGCCGTAGCGAGACGTTGACCCAGCCGCATATCATCGCCATGACGGCCAATGTCATGCCTGAAGATCGCGATCGCTGCACGAATGTCGGTATGGATGACTTTGTAGCCAAGCCCATACGCCTCGACTGTCTGGTCGAGGCGCTCCAGCGGGCACCTGATCCCAGGGCTCGTTTATAGAATGTCAGGCAAACTCGAATAGATTGGTAGGCCCTGCCTGACGCACCTGGCCACGCCGGTCGATTGGGCTTTCCGAGGTGAGATTGCTAAGCAGTGCGGCTTCGTTCGAAGTGAAGGCGACGAAACGCGCCCCGCTGTCGAGCCGCCCGATAATCAATCCCCGTTCTGGTTCACCTTGCCGGTCGAACAGCACCGTGTAGGTTTCCACCGTCGCAGGACCCGATGGTGTTGTTACACTCGCCGGGTGTTCAACACCATCGATGCGCTCCTGCAGGATCTGTGGATCTTCTCTTATGAACTCCGCAGTGGGTCGTATTGTGGAGTAGATGCCGAGGGAATGTTTGGTGAGATACCAGCCATTGCCGGTGACGATGCCGAACGCACCGGGTGATTCGCGCAGCCGTGCCATCATCGCGGCTATGGAGTGCATCACGTAGTTGTTTCCAGGACCACCGAAGTAAGGCAACCCACCGGTTACCGTCAACGGTCGCGGATCGCCTTCTTGAATACCTAACATGTCGCGTGCGGTTTCGACAGCCGAAGGGAAACACGAATAAAGATCGAAGCAGTCGATCTCGTCTATCGTTTTTCCCGCCATGTCGAGCGCCCGTTCGCCAACGGCCTGAATTGCAGGAGAGCTGTGGTAGTTCAACCGTTCGGTTACATGCCAGATATCGTTGGCGTCGGCACAGCCGTGCAGATAGACGTACCGTGAAGGGTCGATTCCAAGCGCTTGCGCTTTTGTTTCCGAGGTGAGTAAAACGGCTGCCGATTGGTTCACTCGAATAATGGCGTTCATGAACTTGGTATACGGATACCCGATGTATCTGTTGTCGGCGGACGCGGTGGCGATTTCTTCAGCGCTGCGGCGAATTGGAAACCATGCAAATGGATTGGCGGCTGCGACTTCCGTGAACGGGGCGCAAAGGGCGCCCAATGCCGCCTGGTGGGTTTGGAAAGTTCGCCCGTAATGGTGGCGAAGTGCGTTTTCGAACAGAGGATAGGTGTTGATCGGAGCCATCATGCCATGGGCAAGCTC
>SMWK01000058.1 GCA_004356895.1 Gammaproteobacteria bacterium | reverse complement strand
GACCATCTGGGCCCGTGCTGTAAAGATCGAAGTCGGAATTGATCGGGTTGAGATTTTGGTCTTTGCGTACCTGCCCTTGAACGTTGCCCCCGCCGTCTATGCGCAAGTACACATATGGTCGACCCCACGGATCGGTCATTCCATCTAAACCCACATCAGTGAGATCATCAGGTAGATTGAAATTCTCGGACACGAAACGTTCTATCGCCATGTCTATCAGCATGAGATCGCTTCCCGCATCGGTTTGACGAGACCTTTCAACGAAGTCGGAATAGAGCGGCAACGCGATTGCGCTTGAGACTGCCATGATCGCCAGTGCGATCAGCACTTCAAGAAGCGTGAATCCTTTCATCGGAAAACCGACTGCTGTTACTACATATGAAGTCTAGTATTGGCGGATCTCCAGAAGAAGATACGGTGGTGCCAAAATGTGACGCGGGTACCAGGGTGACGTGATGAACATAACAGAGTTTGGTGTCTAGGTCGACGTTCTCGGCCTTGGCTCAGAGGTGGTTTCTGAACCAAGGGTCCGAACACGCTACCCAACTGCCTGAGGTCGCTGATTTTGCGAAGGTCCGTTCCGTGTATTAAAAGCAGCCACTTTCTAGGCATTCTCACCAGCTGATAGCGCGTGAACTTAAGCTAAGTACTTGATTTTTATAGGCTGGCGAAGTTGGTACGATGGTTGCCTATGGATGTGAAGAAGAGGATGTGAAGAGGTAAAGAGGATGTGAAGAGGTAAAGAGGTTATGCAGGGGTTGCTTAAGGATCAGAGCCTTACTTTGCACAGAGACAAAACCGGGTGGAGGTTTGCGTCATGAACGTTGGTTATATCGTGTTTTCGGGAGCCTGCTTGCTTGTGGGCTTGGCTTTCCAATACGGTGATTTGGGTGTTGACGACAATGATGATGATGTTGTCGACGACCCTAGCAGCTACTCCAGACCGGTCGGCGAGGATTGGCAGGAAAGGCAAGCCGCAAATTCTGCTTACGTGGTAACCCTGAATGCGGGCGCGGATCTGAATGACGTTCTCAACTTATTAGGTGAACCAGATTTTTCCCAAGACTTCGACAACAACATCAAACTCTTGATGTATCGGACTCGCAGTGAAACGACTGACTTTCTCACCACCCATGATGAAACGGCGGTTCTAATATTTCGAGATGATCGTCTAATCGGCAAAAACGATTCTAAGGACTGGTTCGGTGGTACTCGGGCGCAAGTAAACACCAGCACCTATGCAACGGAACAGGCCGAAAACAATCGCAAGATTGGCGAACTGGTTATGGGTGAAAGCCGCTTATCCATTATAAATAAGCTCGGAAGACCAGATTTCATTGACTACCCTGCCGAAAATATGGAAATACTGTCCTACCGCACACACTCCCAATCGCTTGATGGATTCACTAGCCGGGAGGAAGCAACATCTCTGCTACTCGACGAAGAGGGGCTGCTCGCCAAAACCATTCCGGGTCGACAACACCCCGGGTAACAGTAATGTTGGCGGTCCTGACATCCTCTTCGCATAAATAACAGAGCAACAATTCTTGAAAGCGATTGTATTCACAGAATACGGATCGACGGATGTGCTTCGATTGAAGGAAGTCCCTACACCTGCCCCCAACGACGATGAGGTCCTGGTAAAAATCCATGCGGCTTCCATAAACGATTGGGACTGGGCGTTTATGCACGGTGAGCCTTTCTTTACGCGGTTCTTTACCGGTTTCCTGAAACCCAAACCAACTATTCAAATACCCGGCTGTGACATCGCGGGACACATTGAAGCGGTTGGCAAAAACGTAGTGGGATTTCAAGCCGGGGATAACGTGTATGGCGACTTGTGCCAGAGTGGTTTTGGTGCGTTCGCAGAATATGTCTGTGCACCGGAAACGGCGTTGGCACTAATGCCGCCCAGCATGACTTTCAACGAGGCAGCGTGCATACCTCAAGCAGCAATGTTGACTGTTCAGGGTCTCTTTGACACAGGGAACCTGCAAGCAGGACAAAAACTGCTTATCAATGGTGCCGGTGGTGGTGTAGGGACCTTTGGTGTACAGATCGCAAGAACAATCGGTGTTGAAATTACCGCGGTTGATAGCTCGATGAAACTGGATATGTTGCGCTCGCTTGGCGCGGATCATGTGATTGACTACATGGAGGAAGATTTCACCCGGAACGGACAGTGTTACGATCTTATTCTGGACACCAAGACGACGCGATCAATGGGCGACTACTTGCGGTCATTAACTCCGAGTGGAATCTATGTCACCGTCGGGGGTTCTATGCCGCGAATCTTGCAGGCTCTGTTCTTGGGGTCATGGATATCTCGAACCAGCAAGAAGAGGATTCAAATCGTGGCACTGAAGCCAAACAAAGATTTGGCTTACATGAACGAATTGTTTGAAGCGGGCAAAGTAACACCTGTGATGGATGGACCCTACGAATTGCGCGAGGTTCCTGAAGCGCTGCAGTATTTTGGAAAGGCAGAGCACAAAGGGAAAGTTGTAATAACAGTTGCTTAAACCCGGTGGTTAGAGGCTCTCGCTGCATGAGGCTGAGTGCTGTGCATTGACATTGAGACTCGCAGATCAATGCATTGGCTGACAGGATTGAGCGACGAACAATACCCATCGGCGGATCAGCCCTGAAGGGTGACGTGGGCGACTCCGCTCTTGCTGATATTGACGTTGGTCGGGCTCCCGAATACTTCGACCTCTGCGGGACCGGACGCCTCGCCTGTGATCGACTCATGCCGTCGCATGTCACCAGCGGCCATCGAATCTTCGGTGTGTTCCATTCCCGAGCGGTCGTAGCAACCCTAGTAGTGTGTCACTCGCAAGTTACGGAAGTAACCAATTGTGCCCATACCAACCCATACACCGATACCGCCCGTTCACGCACGTAAAGCAGATGCTTACTGTGGGGTCGGGCACTAATAAGTGTGGGGACACCGGTTGATCGCGATCGGTCAGATATAGCCAGAGGCACTCCATCCAGAGCTTCTGGTCCTGCGGTTGCGGTTTAAACTCAATGTAGCGACCTATCTGATGGTGAGAGCGCATCAACATCCTTAAAAATTACTCCAGGCAAATTGCGTGGCGCCGGTTCCAGAGCGCGCAGGGGGCGCAGTTACCGCCCCTGATACCTGGGTTCGCGTTTTTCCAGGAAGGCTAGAAAAGCTTCGCGCGTGTCGGCACTGGCACCGGTGCGGCCATGGCGCTCCGTTTCCAGTTCGATGTAGTCACGCAAATTCATGTTTTCTGCGTTCACGAAATTCTTCTTCATTTCACCAATCGCTAAAGGTGCTGACCTTGCGAGCCTTTCGACGATGGCGGCGATCTCATCACGGAACGTTTCATCGGAGAAAGTTCTCGCAACGAGACCAATACGCTCCGCCTCGTCGGCGCCGAACTTGCCGGGGAGGAAGTAGAGTTCCCTGGCTTTTTGTGCACCGAGGATGCGTGGCAAGAGCCAGGGGCCTGCCATGTCTCCGGATATCGCAACGCTCAGGAACGCTGAATTGAATGTGGCGTGGGCGGTGGCGTAGCGTAAATCACACGCGCAAGCCCAACCAAACCCCGCACCAGCACAGGCCCCGTTGATTGCCGCCACGGTAACTTTGGGCATTTCGTGGAGAAGTGATGTGATGTGGAAATATTCCTTTCGATTGGGTTCCTGTTTTTCACCGCTGCTGTATGCCTTGAGATCAGCACCAGGACAGAAGCCTCGGCCCGCACCTGTCAGTAATACCACCCGAACGTCCTGATCGAGTGTGACTTCGCTAATACACGTATGGAGTTCGCGCATCATCGTATTGGTGATGGCGTTCAAATTGTCCGGTCGGTTGAGCGTAATGGTGGCTCGATTGTCGACCACCTCGTACAAGATAGTTTCGTAATCACTAGACATGGCACTGTATCTCAGTCGATTGTGAGAGGAGATGGTGAATGAAATTGTACTTTATCATGTGGTTCGACCTTACTTGAAATCCGATCGGGACTCTCACAGATGCGATTCCTACGACTCGAAGGTTTACTTCGGCGTGGCCGGGAGAACAATATGAAATTTCACGTTTGCGTCGCGATACTTGTTGTAATTATGGGTTGTTCGCGCCCCGGAGAATCTGAATCTATGCCGTCCACTGATGAGCCGTCTCCTCCACCCGAGCTGCGCGCTGAAGTCCCAGACGGTGGAGCGGGCCCTGATTCAATTGAGTTTGCCGGCCTCAACGAACCGCGTGGTGTTCGCGTGAACAAACCGACGAATACGCCGGGTTATGTTCTGTTCACGCCGTTCTTATCTGATATCACTTATCTCGTCGATCGTGAAGGCCGGGTGGTGCATGTTTGGAAGAGCGACTTTGCTCCCGGTAGTGAGTATCTGCTGGAGGATGGCCAGCTGATGCGTGGTGCGCGCCTACCGGAAGTGCCGCGATTCAGTGGCGGAGGTCAGGGTGGTCGGATCGAAAAACTGGGTTGGGACGGCGAGCTGACCTGGTTTTTCGAACTCGCGGATGAATCTCGTCTGCTGCACCATGATTTCCAGCCGATGCCCAACGGTAATATTCTCGCCATAGCCTGGGAGGCGAAACAACCTGAAGAGGCACAAGCCGCGGGACGGGCTCCCGAGCTGATACCACGCGCCGGTCTGTGGCCGGACCTGATCATTGAAATCCAACCCACTGCGGAGGGTGGCGACATCGTCTGGGAGTGGCATGCCTGGGATCACATGATCCAAAGTCAGGATGCGTCAATGCGCAACTATGGTGAACCGCGAGATCATCCGCGCAAGATCGACATCAACGCTGGTCCACCCCTGCCCACTCTTAGCGCCGAGGAACTCAACCACCTCAAGGCAACCAATCGCCAACCTGGCAGTGCAACGCTGGAAGATCGCGGTTCCGACATGTTTCATTCCAATGCGATCGACTACAACGCCACGCTCGATCAGATTGTGATCAGCGTTCGATCGCTCAGTGAAATCTGGATCATCGATCATGACACCACCACGCAAGCGGCGGCGGGTCCCGCAGGGGATCTGCTATTTCGATGGGGTAGTCCGAAAGCTTATGGTTATGAGATGTCTGAATCTGCTGGTCTGGGTCATCAGCACGATATTCGCTGGATACCAGAAGGTTATCCGGGCGCAGGCAATCTAATGGCCTTCAGTAACGGGGTAACCGATGCGAGCCCACCCTATTCGGAAGTTGTCGAGTTTGTCCCGCCCATTGATGACAATGGCCGATATCCCCTGGGCACGGGGCAGCCTTTCGGTCCGGATCAAGCGGCGTGGACGTACTCAGACAACGGTTTTTTCAGCCCTTTCGTTTCCGGCGCCCATAGAATGTCGAACGGAAATACGCTGGTGACCTTCGGACCCCAGGGCCGTTTCGTTGAAGTGACGCCCGCAGGGGAGATCGTCTGGGAGTACTGGACGCCTTATTCCGGCGAAGTGAGAATGCCTGACGGTTCCTGGCCACAGCCTGGCGCACCGTTCGTGTATGCGACTTTCCGGGCCACGTTCATTCCTGCCGATCATGAGGCTCTCGCAGGACGCAATCTCGAACCTCTGGATCCGCAACCGGCTGCGAGTGTATTGCGGGAGGAGGAACTTGCACCCTTTAGAAAATGATTCCAAACCCGCCGCAGCAATGGTGCGCTCGTTCATCGAGGAGACTCAGACCGTCATTCGCTGACAAACACGCCAAATCTACTCTCCAGAGGACGCTTTCTCCTTGGCATACCACTCCCGCTCCAGCAACCTCGCGCCACGAAGTGTGTTCCCCATTGCGTAGTTACCTTCATGGCAGGCGTATTCGTAGCTGTATGCCTCGGTCTTCGGCCACAGGAGTTCGCCGCCATAGGAAGCTGTGTAGTCGGGATCTTCTACCGTGAACTGGTAGAGCAAACCCTCGGCACTCACGGGGCTGAATCGCTCAACGACGCGGAGACCTTCTTTTGGCACGTTGGGTAAGGCGAGGAAGTTGGTTGTCTCGATCACCAGTGTGTCACCTTCCCACCAGCCGATCGAGTCACCGGAGAGCGAGCGGATATGGGACGGTTGATGCTGGGAGTCCATGCGCACCACTCGCGTCCAGTGCATCCACTCGATGTTGATCATGAAGTGGGTGTCTGTTTGTACGATGGTTTTAAGGTTGTTGTAGGGCAGTGGGCGAATGGGCACGCTGGCGGGGGGTTGGTAAATGCAGCGCACACCCAGGACAAAGGTCTCAGGGCCGTCGTAGGGTGTGTCTCCCGATTCCAACCACCACGCTTCGCCCAGGTTCTTCCAAGCGAAACGGGGTGCTGCTTCGCGCTGTTTTTTTGCGACTTCCGTGAGCTGCGGCATGCGACCGTTGGCAGGCGCGGTGAGGATCGAGGTGCGGAACTTACCGTCGATAGCGAAGCCCTGCGAACCCCAATCGAACCAGAAGTCGTTGTAAGCGCCGACGTTGCCGCCGGCCTCTGGAGCTTCGCGATCAGGATCGCTCGGCTCGGCCTTGGTTGCACGTGATTCTGCAGCCTTTGATGCCATGGCATTCGCCTCATCCTGGGTCAGGAAGAGTCGTTCCCCCAACTCCTCTGGCCGCTGGAAGGGAGTGAGGCTGGAGATGTCGTACCTGCCGCTGAAGTCCGGCTTGCCATTTGCGGTTCGAGGGATGTCGCGCTCAGCACAGAAGGCCGTGGGGGCTGTCGCGGCTAGCGCCAACAGGGTGACGATCACGATGGAATTTGTTTGCATGGGGCCTCCTCTCGAAGGGCGCTTGGTTAAACGAAGTCCTGATCTTAGCTGTAGTTCGGATAGGAAACACAAGGATAGTAAAAACAGACGTATGATGCACCCGTTTGGCCTGTAATCTATTTAGAAATCAGGTTATTGCGTGCGTATTGTTCTAAGTTATCCCAATTTCCAATTTATCCTGTATTCGTACATTGTGGTTACAAGTGCATTTAACAAAGCTCCTTCTTATATACAGGCACTTATGACTGTCACGCTAACTATTAACAATCTAACCCGGGAACTTGATCTGGATCCAGGCACACGGCTCATCTTCGTGCTCCGCGATGAGTTCGCTCTGAACGGTGCCAAACTGGGGTGCGGGTTAGAACAATGCGGTGCCTGTGTGGTGCTGGTGGATGGCCAGCCCACCTACAGCTGTACCAAGCCAATCGGTGAACTCGCAGGCAAGCATATCGAAACGGTGGAAGGCCTGGTTGATGACGACGGTCATCTTCACGCTATCCAGGATGCGTTTCTGGAGCTGAATGCAGCGCAGTGTGGATACTGCACCGCGGGTCTGATCATGCGCGTGAAGGCTCTGCTGAGCGACAATCCCAAACCGTCTCGGGCTGAGATATGTGCAGCACTGGACGGTCATCTGTGTCGGTGTGGTGCGCACCCGCGCATTATCGATGCAGTTGCAAGCGCAGCCGCCAAGTTGCGGGTTCGCGAGCGTTGAGTTTGCCCGCGAACATCGAACGTACCCCAAGACTGGACCGTTGGATTCGGGTCGAGGAAAACGGCACGATCATCGTGAGCACCGGCAAGGTGGAGATCGGGCAGGGTATCAAAACCGCGCTCGCGATGATCGCGGCGGAGGAACTCGACGTGTCTGTCCAACGCATTCGTGTCCAGACGGCAGATACCGAGATCACGCCGAATGAGTTTGTCACCGCCGGTAGCATGTCGATAGAGGACAGTGGTAGTGCGGTGCGTGTGGCAAGCGCGACCGCAAGGCAAATACTGCTCGAGTTAGCGGCAGAAAAATTGGACGCTGATGTGAGTTCCCTGACGGTCGAAGACGGGTTTGTCACGTCGACGGAAAGCAACGAGCAGACTGATTACTGGTCGTTGCACTCTGGTAATTTATTCGAGGTCGACATCAATGAGGTGCCGTCGCTCAAAGATCCACATACCTATCACACCGTGGGTACGAAGACGACGCGTACCGATCTGGTTGCAAAGGTACGGGGCGATGTGGCCTTCGTGCAGGACCTGCGCTTGCCGCACATGTGGCACGGGCGGTTGATCAAGCCACCGACTGCAAACTCGACACTCGTCGAGTGTCCTGATGTGATCGATCTGCCAGGTGTGGAAATCGTGCGAGACGGCAGTTTTGTGGGTGTGGTCGCGCAACGTGAAGAGTTGGCGGTCACGGCAGCGCAGCGACTTGCGGCGCGGGTTAAATGGCAGAGCGAACCGTTAACGCCAGCGATGTTGGGTATTCCCGCATACCTGCGCACCCACGTGTCGAAAAGCCTGCCCGTTGTCAACGGAATGCCACTCGACGAGCCCGTGGCCGAACATGTCCGGCCCATTGATGCGGTGCAGACGCTCGACGCCTCCTACTATCGGCCATTTCAGATGCATGCATCGATTGGTCCGTCGGTCGCCTGCGCGCAGTTCGTGAATGGCAAGCTCACAGTTCACTCCCACAGCCAGGGTGTCGAGTTGTTAAAACGTGCACTTGCCGATGTATTGGACTTATCGCTGGATCGGGTGCGCGTAATTCACGCGGAAGGTGCGGGTTGTTACGGCCACAACGGTGCCGATGATGTGGGGTTGGACGCAGCGCTCTTAGCAATCGCGATACAGCCACGGCCGGTAATGGTCAAATGGACGCGTGCTGATGAACATGGGTTCGAGCCTTACACACCGGCGGCCGTGATCGACATGCAAGCAAGTCTCGATGGGGATGGTCGTATCATTGATTGGTGCCATGACACGTTTAGCTTTTCGCACAATGGACGACCCAGACCCAGCCCGGGTCATACCAACCTGCAGACGGCATGGTGGCGGGGAAAGCCGATAACACCCGTGCCGCGGCAACCGGCAATGATGGCCGAGGTGGGCATTCACCGAAACCTTGAGCCGATCTATACGTTGCCGCATAAACGTCTGGTGAAACACTTTGTTGCACATAGCCCACTTCGCACATCGTCGCTGCGAAGTTTGGGCGCGTTCGCCAACGTGTTTGCGATCGAATCGTTTATGGATGAACTCGCGCATGCCGCCGATACGAATCCGCTCGAATTTCGTCTCGCGCATCTTGAAGATGACCGTGCGCGTGAGGTGTTGGATCTCTTGCACCGGCGCGCACCCGTATTGTCGCCGGATGACAACGCCGGCCGTGGAATCGCCATGGCGCGCTACAAGAATCGGCAAACGTACTGCGCGGTGATGGTGGACGTACACGTCGACTATGACGGGCAAGTGCGATTGGATCACGCGGTCATCAGTGCGGATGCAGGGCTCGTCATCGACCCGGATGGGCTCGTCAATCAACTGGAAGGTGGTTTCATTCAAGCCGCAAGCTGGGCATTGAAAGAACAAGTGACATGGGACCATGAAGGGGTGACGAGCCGCGATTGGGAAAGCTATCCGATCCTCACCTTCAGCGAGGTGCCTACGATTGAAACCTATCTAGTCGATCGACGTGTGGACAAAGCGATGGGGGCGGGAGAGGCGAGCACCGGGCCGACACCGGCGGCGATCGCCAACGCGATCTTTGCGGCGGTGGGGGTTCGCGTGCGGGAACTTCCGTTTACGCCAGAGCGAGTGAAACATGCGGCTGGGTAGTTCGACTTCAACGAGGTTCTACCCACGGTTCTCTGATACTATAGGTAAACATTGTTGCATTTAATGCAACTTCCGCGAACCAGATCAGCAACACGCCATGTCCCTGCGACTTCTGAAATATGCCTTCATTGAGGATTACGCCGAACCTCGATACTTCAATACGCCGGACTCCCTTGGCGATAGCTACGACGTGGTCATTATCGGCGCGGGGGGGCATGGTCTCGCCTGCGCCTACTATCTGGCCCGGGACCATGGCATCCACAACGTCGCCGTATTGGAGAAGGGTTATATCGGGGGCGGCAACACCGGTCGCAATACAACTATCATCCGTTCCAACTATCTCACCCCTGAGGGGGTGCGGTTTTACGATGCCAGTCTGAGTCTGTTCAGGGATCTCTCCGCGGAACTCGAGATCAACCTCTTCTATTCCGAGCGGGGTCATTACACCCTGGCCCACAGTGACGCCACCTTACGCACCGCGCGCTGGCGTGCCGAGGTCAACAAACACCTGGGCGTAGACAGTGAGTTGGTTGGGGAGGAGCACATCGCCAGAGCCTGCCCGGAACTACGTCAGGATTGCGGCGGCAACCACCCGATATTGGGTGCTCTATACCATGCCCCGGGTGCGGTGGCCCGGCATGATGCAGTGGCCTGGGGTTATGGCCGCAAGGCAAGTCAGGCAGGGGTTGAGATCCACCAGAAGACCGAAGTTGTGGGTATCGAAACCCAGGGGGGCCGGGTTAGTGGTGTGGTTACCAACCGCGGCACGATTCACACCTCTACCGTATTGTCTGCGGTAGCCGGTCACACGCCAGGCGTGTTGAAAATGTTGGGGCTCTCAAGCCCCATCGAGATTTATCCACTGCAGGCCTGTGTCACCGAACCCATCAAACCGTGGCTGGACACCATTATCGTTTCCGGCAGCCTGCACCTTTATATCAGTCAGAGTTCCCGCGGCGAGATGGTCATGGGGGCTTCCCTGGACCCGATGGAACTGCATTCCCGCCGCTCCACGTTCGAATTCGTGTCGTCGTTGTGCGATCAGGTTCTGGATCTGTTTCCATTTCTGAGTGAAGTCAAAATCAACCGGCAGTGGGCCGGGATGGTGGACATGACGCCGGATTTTGCGCCGATCATGGGAACCACGCCGGTCGCGGGGTTTTTTCTGGATGCCGGGTGGGGCACCTGGGGGTTCAAGGCCACACCCATCAGCGGCAAGACGATGGCCAATACCATCGCAACCGGCCAGAACGATGAACTCATCACTTCATTCAACCTGTCGCGCTTCGAGGACTTTCAACTGGTCGGCGAAAAGGGTGCCGCTGCGGTGGGGCACTGAAGATGAAAATTATCCATTGTCCAGTGATCGGTCCGCGACCCCTGACGGAGTTCACCGTGGTCGGGGTCAGCGCGCCGGAGCCGGAAGACCTGGGGGGGATGAGCCCCGGGGCCTGGGTGTTCAACCGGGACAGTGTTCCCATGGAACGTACCGAATGGTGGTACCACGGCGCCACCCAGCTGTGGTTCAAGGTCCGACGGCATACCGGCGCCGATCGGATCGTCGGGGTAGAGCTCGCGAGAGCCAATAAAAATGGCTAATCGTCTCCCACCACAGCCTGGTGAATGGATCGACCGCAATACTTCCATCAATTTCACCTTTGAAGGCAAGTCGTATCGGGCTTTTAAGGGCGATGTCATCACCAGTGCCCTACTTGCGGCGGATCAAGTACTGATCGGCCGAAGTTTCAAATATCACCGACCACGCAGTGTGTTGTCGGCTGCCAATCACGATGCCAATCTGTTGGTTGAAACTGCAACTCGAACCAATATCCGGGCGGATGTTGAACACATCGAACCCGGCGCGAGCTACCGGGCAGTGAATACCTTTGGCGGGCTGCGTTGGGACGCTGGCAGGTTGATGCAGCTGTTTTCCAAGGTGTTACCCGTCGGGTTTTATTACAAAACCTTTTACAAACCGAAAGCTTTGTTCCCGATCTGGGAAAGACTAATAAGGCGTGCTGCAGGTCTTGGCACTGTGAACAGACTTGCGCCGACTCGACGCTGGTCCCGGCGGAATCGATTCTGCGATGTGCTGGTGATAGGCGGAGGGGCGGCGGGGCTAGCCGCGGCCCGCACTCTGGCCGGTCGATCGCTGGACGTGATTATTGTGGACGAAAATGCGCAACTCGGGGGTGCTATACGCTACCAGGGCCAGGCGCAGCCAACCGTCCAGAGTTTCATTGTGCAAGCTCTGGAAAAATTTACCCTTGATGAAGGTATCGAAGTCTTGACCGGGTATTTTGCCGCAGGTTTTTACGCGGACAATAGCGTCCCACTGGCAGGCCCGAACGGGATCATCCATGTCCAGGCAAAGTGCGTCATCTTTGCCACGGGGTTGTACGAGCAGCCCGCCGTTTTTCGCAATAACGACCTGCCGGGGATCATGTTGGCCAGTGGCGTCCAGCGTCTGGTCCACCGCTACGCTATCGCACCGTTTACCTCCGGGGTGGTGCTGGCTGGTAACAGCGACGCTTACCGGGTGACCCTGGATCTCATTCAGGCGGGTCTGACTATCACCACCATTGTTGATATGGGCGATCCCCAGGCGCGCGACGATCTTTGCGAGCAGGTAAAACGGCAAGGTATCGAGGTGATTGCGCAAGGCAGCGTTATCTCTGCACGGGCGCAACGTGGCCGGTTGGCGGGTATCAGTATCCGAACCGAAGCTGGCAACACCGAAATAGCCTGTGACGGGCTGTTGATGAGTGTGGGCTGGGCACCGGCGGCGGGACTGCTGTATCAAGCCGGTGCCACGATGGAATATGACGAGACCATCGGTCAGGTAGTGCCCCGGGAGCTTCCCAGCAGTCTGTTTGCCGCGGGCAGCTTGAACGGTGTGTTCGATGTTGACGCGCGACGGGCAGACGGAGAAGCGGCAGCATCCGAAGCCCTTGTGCGCCTGGGTCTGAACCCACCCGCCACGCCCCGCCCGCCGCGAAGCGACGAGTGCCATTCCCACCCTTACCCGATAACGCCTCACCCGAGAGGCTGGGATTTCGTTGATTTGGATGAGGATCTGCAGGTTAGGGATTTGCGCACCGCCTGGCGCGAAGGTTTCGATTCTGCCGAATTGATGAAACGTTATGCCACCATTGGTATGGGGCCGAGTCAGGGCAAAACCGCGAATATGAATGGCGTACGAATCCTGGCCAGGCTCAACGAAGAATCCGTGCAGGCCGTCGGCGTGACGACGCTGCGTCCGTTTACCCATCCGGTACCCATGGGCATGCTGGCGGGGCGGCGTATTCGCCCACAATGGTACACGCCGATGCACACTTACCATCTTGCCAACCAAGCGGATCTGATGGAGGCGGGTACCTGGATACGACCACGGAGTTATGCCCAGGGAACACCTGAGTCCGCCATTGTCGATGAGTACAACGTTGTACGAAACGGCGTCGGCATCATCGACGTGTCTACCCTCGGCAAGATCGAGCTGTTTGGTGCCGATGCGGGCGCGTTAATGGAGTATGCATACACCTGCAGCTTCGCCAAGCTGCGCGTAGGCATGACCCGCTACATTTTCATGGTTGATGACAGCGGCACCCTGATAGACGACGGCGTGGCGGCCCGCATCGCCGCCGATCATTTTTACATCACTGCCACAAGCTCTCATGCCCAGGCGGTTGTGCGCCAGCTACAGCTTTATGCCGTGCAACTGGGCTTGGATGTGGCCGTGGTCGATCGTACGTTCCAGGTGGGGGCCATCAATCTGGTGGGTCCCTATT
>SMWK01000057.1 GCA_004356895.1 Gammaproteobacteria bacterium | reverse complement strand
CATTGCGTGGATGGCGGTTGCGATCATCGGATTCTATTCGGCAATGACGTTGTTCTACGTGCCACACCTGTCGCTAGGTGCGGAGCTATCGGACGACTACCACGAGCGCAGCCGGTTGTTCGGCGTCCGTCATGCCTTTTACACCTTCGGCTCAATCCTGTCTCTCGGGAGCTTCTACATTCTGATCCAGGCTGAGCAGGAGGGTCCCGAGGTCGTGAGGCAGACGGCTTTCAATCTGGCTGTCCTGGTGGCGGTTGCCATGGCAGTAGTGACTGTCTTTGCCGTCAGTCGCCTCCACGAACGTAAGGAGTTCCAGGGTCGGGTCAACGACAACCCCTTCGAGGCGTTTGCTGATATCTGGCGCAACCCACATGCTCGACTGTTGATCATCGTGACGTTCATCGAGAACGTCGGGAGCGCCGCCATCGCTGCATTGACCCTTTATGTCACGCAATATGTGGTTGGCGCGCCGCAGTGGGCGCCTGCCGTCATTCTCTGTTACATGATTCCCTCGACGTTCTCCGTACCCATGTGGCTGCCGTTGTCGCGCCGATTCGGCAAGGTAAAGCTGTGGATGTTCTCGATGATTCTTACCGGTTTATCGTTCGGTAGCATGTTTGCGCTGCCGATCATCGATGATTTGACAACACGGTTGGTTTACATCTCGGTTGCTGCCTTTTTTGCCGGTCTGTCGGCCGGGTGTGGCGGCACACTATCGCCTTCCGTGCAAGGAGATGTGATCGACTACGACGAGTACATGACAGGAGAGCGCAAGGAAGGCTCCTATTTTGCAGCGTGGAACTTCGTCTACAAGAGTGCGCTGGGCGTAATGCTTCTGCTGACGGGCTTCGTGTTGCAGTTTTCTGGATTTGAACCGAATCAAGAACAGACGATGACCGTAAAAATTTCCATGATCACCCTGTATAGTTTGTTTCCGTTGGTTTGTTACATAGTCGGTGCGATTCTCTTTTCCCGATTTAAACTGGATGAAGCCGCATACGCGGAGATTCGCGTTGAGCTGGATCGACGGCGGAGTGTCAAAGAGGCTAGCGGCCCTTGAAGTTTCCGGGTCGGCGTTCCGCAACCGCCCGTAGCCCTTCCTTGTGATCTTCCGTCTGCTGAAGCCGGTGCTGCTCAATGAATTCGTGATCCGTCTGCGCTTTTACGGCTTCGGCAATACCTTCGCGCATGGTGGCGCGAACGGATAGCACCGCAAGCGGAGCGTTTTCGGCAATTTCTTCGGCTAGTTTCATCGCCTCGTCGCGAAGGTTCTCCTGATCCGTAAGAACGTCTGCGAGACCCCACTCGTAAGCGGTTTCTCCATTGATTCGGCGGCCCGACATGAACATCAGATTGGCTTTCTGCTGGCCAATGAGCTTGGGCAGGGTATAGGTGAGACCAAATCCCGGGTGAAATCCGAGTTTCACAAAATTTGCCGTGAACCGCGCCTGTGGGCAGACGACGCGGAAATCCGGCATCACGGCGAGACCGAAGCCGCCTCCGACTGCGGCACCCTGGATGGCGCCGATGACGGGTTTTTTACACCCGAACAAACGCACCGCAGCGCTGTAGAGCGGATTGCCACCGGACTCGGTGCGGTTCTCGCGTTTACCTTGTTCCTCGCGGTTACCAAAATTTGCCCCGGCGCAAAAATGTTTGCCCTGGGAAAGGAGCACGAGCGCCCGCACATCGGTGTCTTCGTCCATCGCCTCGAAGGCATCACACATCGAGATGATGAGCTCGGTGTCAAAGAAGTTGTTGGGTGGGCGTTGTATTTCAACGACAGCGACATGACCGTGCTTTTCTACTTCCAGATCTCCGAATCTCATAACATGCTTCCTGGTGGCTTGGTGTTGGCTTGGTATTGAATAGTGGCGATGTTTGACCATGCGCCATGAATTTGCAACGCTCAGGTTTCTGAGGTGGTGGATTTCGACATGCTCAAGTGGCAAATCGGCAGCGTACGGGTTACTCAGGTTGTGGAGCTTACAACTGCATCGCTCGGCCCCTATCTGCTGCCTCAGGCGACACCCGAAGCGCTTGCAGACCTTCCATGGGTCGCACCATTTCTTGATGACAAGCGTCGGATTGTACTGAGCATGCATAGTCTGGTTGTGGAGTCCCGGGGTCAGACGGTGCTGGTGGATACCTGCATCGGTAATGACAAGGAGCGCAGCTACCCGCGCTGGAATCGGATGCAGAGCGATTTCCTGGAGAAATTCAACGCGGCTGGATTTTCGACGGATGTGGTGGACACCGTGCTCTGCACGCATATGCACGTGGATCATGTTGGCTGGAACACCCGCCTGGTGGATGGACGTTGGGAAGCGACGTTCGGTAACGCACGTTATCTTTTTGCGGAAGAAGAATGGGCCTACTGGAAAAACGAAAAGCAGGAGTTCGGGCCGGTAATCGAGGATTCGGTACAACCCATATTCGATGCGGGCCTGGCGGATCTGGTGCAAGCCACCCACCAGGTGACCGACGAGGTCTGGCTGGAACCGACTCCAGGACATACGCCGGGTCATGTGAGTGTACACATCAGCTCCGGGGGTGAGGAGGCTATCATCACCGGTGACATGATCCATCATCCCTGCCAGATCGCACATCCGGAGTGGTCGAGTACCGCCGACTGGGACGCCGCTGCGAGTGCTGCGACCCGTGACGGATTTTTATCGCGGTATGCGGACCGCCCGGTGCTGATTATTGGTACACATTTTACCGCACCCACGGCAGGTCGAATTGTGCGCGATGGTCAAGCATATCGGCTTGATTACTAATTTGGTGCATGATAGGTCTTCATCGCCGTGAAGTGATCGGCATCGAGCGTCTCTAACAGCGAATAGCTACTCGAGAGCCGGTTCGAGGTTTTCATCCACGCGCCGCACCGATTGAGATACGACGGCCAACAACACCACGGCGAGCATAAAGGTCACGCCGCTTGCCATGAGTGCGATGGCAACGCTGTAGGTCTCGGCGATAAAGGCGATGGGGATTACCCCGAGAGGCATCAAACCGTGGGACATCATGTCGATGCTCATGATACGCCCGCGCATGCCTGCCTCCACCTGCATCTGCAGGAGTCCGCGATTCAAAGACATGTTCCAGGCGCTAATCCAGCCGATGCAGCCGACGATGGCGGCGGCGAGCAGCGTTGTTTCGGCCATACCGAAAGCAACCGTGAACGCGCCCCAGCCCATGCATGTTGCAATCAGCCAGGTGGCCTTGTTCTTGAGATCGCCCGTGGCAGCTAACATCAACGAGCCGATGATGGCACCGATACCCATCGCGGACATGAGTAGCCCCAGGTCGTCCGGGCCACCACCGAGGATATCTTCGTTGAATGCAGGCAGCAGTGTGTTGATCGGCATGCCAAACACGAAAGGCACGATGGAAAGCAGGATGAGCCCAAAAATCGGCGGGTTCTTCCACACGTATTTCAACCCATCCACCATATCCTTCATCGCGTTCTGATCTTCGTCGCGGTTGATCTTGCCGGTTTTGCTCACCATCAACATGGTGATTGCGGAGATGAAGTAGAGACTCGCGATTACGAAGTAAACGATGCCGACGCCGTACGTGGACGAGGTGTCGCCACCTGCGGTCCATGCGATGAGGAAACCAGCCAGCGCAGGCCCGAGGATGCGGGATAAGTTCCAACTGGTCGTGTTGAGCGCCATCGCGGTGAAGATCAGTCGTTCGGGAATCAGTTCCGGCACAAATGCCTGACGGGCCGGCATGGACAGGGCCAACACAGTGCCATTGAAGAAACCGAACCAGATGAAATCCCAGAAAGTTGCATCGTTACTGAAAATGATCATCGCCATGATCACCGTCGCAATGCTGTTGAGCATCTGAGCACACACGATGATGCGCTTTTTGGGCCACCGATCTGCAACCACACCACCCCACAGAGAAAATGCGATGGTTGGCACCATAAATGAAAGGGTCACCCAGGCGAGGTCCATGGCGGATGAGGTGAGCTCGTAGATCATCCAGCCCCGCGCGATGATCTGCATGTTCATGCCGAACGACGAGCCGAGGCTGCCGATCCACAGCCAGCGAAAGTCTGCTACGTCCAGCGCTTTGAAAATATCTCGAGTGGCCAAGGGGGAACTTTTACTTCGGCAAAGCCGGCCAGTTTAGCACGCCCGCCTATGAGTCGATTGAGTAGAAGATGAGGGTTTACTCTAAGCCGCCTCCGCGATCCTCGCCAGAACCGGTCGGATTTCCTTCAAGAACGCCTCAGGATTCTCGCACATTGGAAAGTGGCCAAGCCCCTGCATGGTTTTGTATCGCGCGTTGGGAATCATCGCGGCGAGTTCCGCACCCAGTTCCGGCGTGCCGCTCCAGTCATATTCGCCATTCAGGATGTCTACCGAGCATCGATCTGTGTCAATGCTTGCCGCCGTGTTACGCACATCGTGATCGACGCTGTAGTAGTAGAGGTCTCCTTTGAAGACAGAGGGCGCACCCTGGCTGTAGACCCAGGCGGTTTCGCGGCGAAGTGCTTCCGGACTCATGGGCGCCATCAGCCCGTACATCAGGTGTGCTTTATAATCGTTACTGATCTCCGGGTGGTAGAACTCATCCACGAATCCACCGGGTGTGTGGGCGGACGCTTCGAGCCCGACAACCGCGCGGAACTTGTCACCGTGGTACAACGCCAGATCTATCGCCAGGTGGCCGCCGATGGAACTGCCCATGTAAACCGGTTGTTCACAGCCCAACGCATCGGCCAACGTGATCGGCACCTGCATGAGGAAATCTTTGGTCAATCGATAAGGCTCGCACCACCAGGCCACCTCTGTGGGAGGCACAGACTTGCCGTGATAAGGCAGGTCGTAGGCGATCAGGCGGAATTGCTCCTGTAGTCTTGCATCTTCCAGCACGTGACGCCACTGGCGGCCATCTGCGCCCGCCGTGTGTTGCAGCAGCAGCGGGATGCCCTCGCCCGTTTCCTCGAAGTAAACACGGTGCTCTATGCCATCGAGTTGCAGATAGACATAACGTCCGACGGTAGCGTCGAAGCGGTAATTGTTATTCATGACTGATCTCCCGCATGAGTTCGATCATGCGTCGAATGGCGGGGTAGTAGGCACAATAATGGCGCGTATTGCCACTCGTGGTGAACCCGTGGTGAATGCTGGCAGCGTAGAGATCCTGATAGAAGGGTTTAGGAACGGGTGCAAGCATCGCTTGCCAATCGGCTTTGGGTGCAGAGATCGACAGATCGCTCGCTATGACCCCGAGCCAGGGTTCTATTGCTGCAATCTTCCCGTCCGAGATGCGTAAACGATAGGCATCTGCGCCGTTTTCGATGCGGACGTTCGCGTTCCAGAAACGGGCATGCAGGAGAAATTCCCCATCGTCGTTGGCGCGGGCGCGTAAGCGTTCCCAATTGAGCATCACAGGTCCTCACCGTGTCCGAAGTGTTAGGGTAACCGATTGTCGCGAGGCAAAAAGCCCGCGTTATACTGTGTCACTCGGATAATTTGGTTATATGGGACAGTATTTATGGGGATCCGCATCGGTCTCATCTCCGATACTCATCTACCCGAGGCACGAGCTTCGCTTTGGCCGCAGATCAGTGACGCGTTCGATGGCGTCGACATGATCATGCATGGCGGCGATATCCACGAGTTTTTCGTCTTGGATGAACTCGAGAAGATCGCTCCCGTTTATGCAGCACGAGGCAACGGCGAAGACGGCGGCGGCGGCAGGGTGGTACAACCCGAAGATCCTCGGGTGCAATACGCCTGGCTGTTGGAGCTGGAAGGGCTCTGGGTGGGATTGACGCATTACGTTCCCGTGCCTGAACGGCCACCGGACTTTACGCTGGACAGGTGGATCGAACGTTTTTTTCCGGAGCGTACTCCGGACGTCATTGTATCGGGTGACACGCACCAGGAGCGGATCATGGAGATCAATGGCGTGTTGTGTGTGAATCCTGGATCTGCGACTTATCCCCACAACTACGACACGCAGTTCGGCACCATTGGCTTCCTCGAGATTAATGAAGGTGTTGCGCAAGCAAGCGTCTGGCAGCTTGTGGAAGACGGCATAGAACCCTTCGATTGGGAAGGCATTCCTCCGTGGAGACAGCGCTGATCAGATGAAAATACTGACGCTGTGTCTGTTGTTGCTCCTCGGCTGTGGCGAGTCACCAACACCCATTCTCAGCTGTGAACCAAGCCATGGCATTACCCCGGATTGTCGTTTCCAGAATCCCGAAGACATGGCAGTTTTGGGTGAACGTCTCCTGGTCAGTCAGATGGGAGCTATGGATGGTACGCAACCCGGCGACATAGTCCTCTATTCTCCGCGCTCTTCTTCCCAGAAAGGTGACATCGAAGTGTTGTTTCCGCCAAGTCGTGTCACGGACGATCGCAGTTGGGGAGCAGAGAGCTGCCCGCCGCCCGATCTGGTCGCTTTTTCACCCCACGGGATCGATCTGGAGCGACGTGCGGACGGACGCCTGATGTTGCTCGTGGTAAATCATGGTCTGCGGGAATCTGTGGAATTTCTCGAGGTGTTGCAAGAGGGTGATGCAGTGACGCTCGAGTGGCGGGGCTGCGCAACAGGCCCTGAGCACGCGGCGTTTAACGATGTGGTTGCGAAGCGCGACGGCGGATTCTGGGTAACCCAGATGATGCCCAGCGATAGCCAGTTGAGTTCTATGCTGAAGGCGGTGTTGTTCGGCAGCGATACGGGTTTTGTCTATCAGTGGGATGCGGCACTTGGGTTCAGTGTGGTTGCTGGCAGTAACGGACCGTTTCCCAACGGGATAGAGAAGTCTGCTGACGAAAGCCACCTGTTCATCAACATGTCCCTGGCCGGTGAGGTTCGCAAACTCGATCTCTCGAAGGGGGAAGTGGTTGCAAGCGCAGCCGTTGCGAGCCCGGACAACGTCACCTGGTCACGCGACGGCAGGCTGTTAGTCGCATCTCACACGGATGGTTTCTTGGAACTCACAGCCTGCCAATCGATCGAAGCGGGTTCGTGCGGGTTTGGTTTTGAAATCGTATCACTCGATCCGAACGACCTGTCCTCCAAGGTGGTGCTGGCAAACCGAGGTGCGCCGATGGGTGGTGCGACGGTGGCGATTGAGTTGGGTGATGAACTCTTCCTCGGCACGTTTGCCGGTGACCGGATCGCCCGCGTAAAAATCGGACGTTAGATCAGTCCTTCGGTAACCCGAGGATCCGTTCCGCGATGATGTTGCGCTGAATGTTCGGCGTGCCGCCACCGATCACGACGTTGGGCCAATTGAGGCTCGACTTCGCCCATTTACCGTTCTCTACGGCATCGCTACCACCCCTGAGCTGCAGTCCCGATTGTCCGGTCAGCTCGACCGCGAAGTCGTCCATCTCGATCTCGAGGCAAGCCCTGTGAAGTTTGTTCACGGAGGTCTCGCTGGTGAGTGGTTCACCTTTGATCTGCTTGGTCAGATAACGCAGCCCGTTGTATTTCATTGCCGCGATCTTTGTTTCGAATACGGCCAGCGTGCGGCGCACTTTGGGATCTTCCCTGGCTGGTTTGCCTTGTTTTTTTGTCCGTTTGACCAGCGCTTTCAACGTATCGAGCTTGCCGAACATCTGGGTTACCTCGCCAATACTGGAGCGTTCGTTGGCAAGAGCGGAAACGGTGACTTGCCAACCATCACCCTCCGTACCGAGGCGGTTTTCCACGGGAACTTTCACATCGGTGAAAAAGATTTCGGCGAAATGCCGGTCTCCCGCCATGTTCTCGATGGGTCGCACGTCGATTCCCGGTGTATCCATCGACACCAGCAGGCAGGTGATGCCGTCGTGTTTCACTTCCACGTCGAACTTGGTGCGGGTCAACAAGATGATCCACTGAGAAAAAGCGGCACCAGTGGTCCAGGTTTTCTGCCCGTTCACCAGGTAGTGGTCACCGTCGCGTACCGCTTTACATCGAATTGAAGCGAGGTCGCTGCCAGAGTTAGGCTCCGAATAACCCGTGCACCAGGTGACTTTGCTGTCGAGGATGTCGGGGATGAACTTCTTTTTCTGCTCCTCGGTGCCGTATTGCATGATGCCGGGACCTACCCACGCGAGACCCATGAATGAGGTGCCGAGCGGTGGTGCCTTGGCGAGTGCCATCTCCTCACGGAGGATGGTCTGCTCGATCAGGCCGCCATCGCTGCCACCAAATTCTTTAGGCCAGGAGAAACCTACCCAGCCCTTTTCCCTTACTTTGCTCAACCAGGTGGCGAGAAAATCCATGTTACGTTCAGTTTTCTGTGGCAGGTTCTCAGCCAGAAAGCCGCGCACCTCTTCTCGAAACGCTCGCTCTTCGGGGGTGTATTCGAAATCCATCAGATGCCTCCCAGAGTTGCAACGCGGTCCAGGTGATAGTCGGAATCGCCGTACATGGGGCGAGACCACTTGGAGCGCTTCAGGTACAGCTGCACGTCGTACTCGGCAGTGAACCCAATGGCACCATGCAGGCCAACACCGTCGATGCCAATCTTAGCGAACGCGTCAGAGGCATAACCCTTCGCAAGCGAGATGGCTCGCGGTAGCTCGATGGGTGCATCGTCAACGCACCACGCAGCGTAATAAAGCAAGCTGCGAAAGGACTCGACGTCTACAAACATGTCTGCCAACCGGTGTTTTACACCTTGATACTGGCCGATTGGCTTGCCGAACTGGATACGCTCCTTGGCATAGTTGCTGGTCATGGTGAGTGTTGTATCCGCAGCACCGACCATCTCGGCGGTGACAGCAACAGCACCGCAATCGGTAAGATAGGCGAGGTCTTCGCTTGGAAGGGGTAAGAGGCAATCGGCTGGCACCTGAACATGATCGAGAACAACTGATCCCGTCGGTTTGGTTGCGTCCATCGAAGGCTCTTTCGTCACTGTCACTTGGTTCTGGCTGACGGCAGCGAGTCCTAGCCCAGCGGGACCCGTGTATGCAAGCAGTAGTTGTTTTGATGACATCGCATCATTGACGAAAGGTTTACGGCCGTTTAGCTCGATACCCCCGTCAACCGCGATGCCGGTGAGGGTCACAGCTTTCGGGTCGAACCAGTTGGGTTCATCGTACAACGCAAGCGTTGCGCGGGTTTCACCTGATGCGAGTGCCGGTAACCAATTGCTGCGCTGCTCATCGCTGCCTACTCGAAGCACAGCTGCCGAGGCAAGCGCCTGGGACAGAATGGGAAGGGGGCTTAAACCCCGCGCCGTTTCCTCCAGTACCAGGGCGAGATCGATCCACTTCAGACCGATG
>SMWK01000006.1 GCA_004356895.1 Gammaproteobacteria bacterium | reverse complement strand
GACCCGGTTATTGCGGGGTTGTGGGTAATCCCGGTGACTGCGACGGTGCGTTGTTACGCCGCTTTTCGGCGTCGGCCAACATGACCTTCGATGCAACTGGCGCTTTCGACACGCTCGGCACACTCAGCTTCAATTCTCGCGGTCTGCTGACTCCAAACGCCGTTGGCACGTTGCAGTTGTGCAGCGACGATGTGAACCAGGATCCGGGTCGGATCATCGGGATCAGCCTGATTGGCCGCACGACCTCGAGCGAACTGGTGTGTAACCCGTGATGCATAAGACGATGAAAAAAGTGAACGGATTTTCCATGATCGAGCTGCTGGTGGCGGTATTGGTCATGGGTATTGGCGTACTGGGTATCACCGGGCTGCAGATGATCAGCCTGCAGAACAATCGCGCGGCGCTGTATCGTGCGGAAGCCGTACAACTCGCGTACGACATGATGGACCGGATCCGTGCCAACCAGGCTGGTGCCGTTCCCGGTCTAGCGTACGACGGGGTTGTGCTCACGGGCGATCCGCCGGCCGCTACTGATTGTAATGCCAACGTATGCACACAGGCGCAGATGGTGATCTTCGATCAAGCGGTGTGGAAGTGCAGCCTTGGTGGCTTTCACGGTACCGGTACCTGTCAGGGTTTGCGTGCAGCCAACGTGCTGCCGCCAGCCAATCAGCAACCAGGTTTGCCTAACGGTGATGGGGCTATCGCTGTAAATGCGGGAACTGGCGTTATCACGGTTACGGTCCAATGGACCGAAAACAACAACCAAATTCGCACCATCGTCATAGATAGTCAGAGCTAGGGGGCAGGATGCAACGCAGCGGCAACAACATGGTTAAGCTCCCGGCAAAGACTCGCGGCTTTTCGTTGATCGAACTGATTATCGCGATGGGTCTCGGCGTCGTAGTCACCGCCGGTATCGTGCAACTATTCGTCGGTAACAACCAGACCTACAACCTGCTCAACGGTCAATCCCGGCTGCAGGAAAGTTCCCGTTACGCGTTCGACTTCATCGGCCGTTCGGCCAGGACGGCTGGCTACCTTGGTTGCGACCCGGACGACGACAGGATCTTCAACACGTTGAACGGAGCCTGGAATCAGCTCTTCGAGTTTGATCTCTCCACACCGATTCAATCTTTCAACTACACCGGGAACGGAACCGCCACGGGCCTCGGCGATTGGACCCCGACGCTGCTGAACCTGCCACGCCAAACTGGCGGTGGTTCGATTAACACGTTCGTCAATGGGACTGGCATCGACCTGACCGAGGTGATCCCCGATACCGATATCCTGGTGTTCCGGCGGGTGGAAATTCCCGGGAACCGCATCGCGAGGTTGATACAGGCAGGCGACAACCCCGTCGTCCTGGATGATCCGAATGTTACTTTCCAGGTAGACGATTTTGCAGTCATCAACAACTGCGAACAGGCCGCCCTGTTTCGCGTAACCGGGGTCGTTTCAGCGGGTGGGGAGACAACCCTTGCGCGGGCAACGGGTGCGGGAGTATTTCAAAATGCCGTCGGTACGACATTGTCCGAGTTTGGCATTCCTTATGGTACGGCGATCAATGGTCAAGGCAGTACTGTGGGTCGCGTCATTACCGAGATTTATTTTGTTGCCAACGGAGCGGGTATCAACAATCGAGGAGATACTCCGCGTGCACTGTGGCGCCGGTCCGGCACCAGTGCCCCGGTGGAACTCATTGAAGGCGTGCGTGATCTGCAGGTGCTGTTTGGTGTCGACACGACACCGAATGACAATATTCGGGCAGCCAACCGTTACCTGAATTTCGATGCGCTGAATCCTACCGACGTCGTGAGGTCCTTGCGGGTCACTATCACGGCAAGCACGGTTAATGCGGTATCGGACGATGGGAACGTGGTGACGCGTACGTTCAGCCAGACCGTGAACATTCGGAACAGTTGAGGCGATTTAGCTGAGGGCACAGATGAGTAAAACAGGTAGAAAAATCTCCAAGCAAGCCGGTGTAGCGTTGTTCATCAGCCTGGTCATGTTGCTCGTGCTGACCATCGCGGGAGTTTCCGCGGTACAGACGACGAGCCTGGAAGAGCGTATGGCACGCAACACCCACGATCGCCTCATCGCCTTTCAAGCAGCCGAGTCGGCGCTGCGCGAAGCCGAGGGATTCCTGCTGAACAACGTGAACACCACGGCTTTGTTCACAAACGGTGGAACCAACGGCATGTGGACCACCGCGCCTTTCGATACAGAAGAGCGTTGGAAGGGAGATATCTGGGATGTTGGCAGCGCGCAAAGTGTCGAAGTGGCCGCAGCCATCATCGACGTGGCCCAGCAACCTCGTTTTATCGTCGAGTGGCTGGCTACAGTAGAGCGTCCGGAGAACTCCGCGATGTTGGGTAGTTCCTACGAAGCCTTGTTCGACCGCATTGAAGTTTTTCGCATCACCGCCCGGGGTGTCGGGGGATCTGTGAACGCACGGGTGATGCTGCAAAGTCATTTTGGATTGGTATTTTGACCTGGTAGTCGCGCAAGGCAGTTTCGCGCAGGAGGTTTGAAAAAATGTATAGCTATAAACGTTGCAACAAGGGAATGATCGTGGTGCTGGCGCTGCTTGCCAGTGCGTATACACGCCCCGTATGGGCGCATGCGCAAGTCGACTTCCCCATGGTGGATTTCGTAACGACCCTGAACAGCCCGGACACTGTGATCGACCTGAACACGGTTTTCTCGGACAGGTTCATAATATCAGGGCTTCCTCATGGTGGATCCATCGATTTCGATGAGGACGATAACACCGATGATTCTGTAATCGATGAAGACGTTAGCGGCAGCTTTTTGACGCTGAGGCCGCTTTCGGTTGGAACGGCTACCATCAGGGTTGAGGCACAGGGAACTAACGGGCCTGAGGTTTATGACGATATAACCGTCACCGTGGTTGACACCAATGCACCGGTGGCCACGCCTAGCTCGGAAACTTTCAGCGGGGCGAGCTATTTTGAGGATATGGCTCCGATTACCCTCGTTCTGTCCGCCATATTCAGCGACCCCGATGGCGACGCACTGACGTTTTCACTCGGATCCAGTTCTGGAGGCTCGGTCCTCACAGCCGGGGATCCGAGCAGCGGCACCGTTATCTTGACGCCGATTGCGAATGCCAGCGGAACGCAGACGTTCGTGTTCATTGCTACGGATATTTTTGGGGCGAGCGCCACCTATACCGTCACTTACATCCTTACGCCAGTTAACAGTCCGCCTACCGTCGTCAGCGCCATTGCGGACCAAGTTCACGTGGAAGACGGTGGCAATCTGAGCGTCAGCTTCGCCGGTGTTTTTGATGACGTAGATCTTGCCAGCGGGGGAGACACCCTGAGCTTCAGCGTGCTTTCGGTTGGGAACCCAACTCTGATTACCGCTGCATTGATCAGTGGCACGGATGTGATTCTGACGTTTGGTGCCGAGCAGAACGGTAGTAGTACCGTGGAGATCGAGGTACAGGACAGTGCCGGGGCAAGCGTCTCGGATACCTTCACTGTGAACGTTACTCCGGTTGACGATCCACCGTTCGTGCAAAACCCCATCGGGGTGGTGGCTGTGGACGAGGATGCGGTTGACACGGTGATCGACCTTTACAATGTGTTTGACGATCCCGACATTGCTACCAATGGGGATGTGCTCACCTTTGTTATTATCAGCAACGACAATCCAACACTGTTCGCTTTGATTTCAGTGGTTGGAGGTGCGGGTACCGCGTCTCTTGTGCTGGACTATGGCGACAATCAGTTCGGCAACGCGAACCTCGTCGTGGAAGCGACTGATTCGACGGGCCTTGCCATAACGGACGCGTTCAGCGTAGTCATCACGGAGATTTTCCCAATTGCCCGTGACGACAGCGCCGTTATGAATGAGGACGACCCGGAGCTGACTATAGACGTGTTGGCTAACGATGATCTGGGCGAGGAGCCTACCCTCATCATCAATATTGGCCGCACCTGGACCGACCCTGTGTCTGGTCTGACCTATACCGAGATTTCTGAAACCGATCCGACAACGATCCTGGACGAAGCGGGTATCGAGATCACCGAACCCAACGGGGTCCTGGCAGTGGTCTCTGGCATGGTGACCTATACACCGAAGGCGAATTACTTCGGTACCGATACGTTTTTCTACACAATCCAGGACCAGGACGGTGATGTCTCGACGGCCGAAGTCACGGTAACGGTGATAGCTCAGGACGACGCCCCGCGTGCCATCTCAAATCCCACCTACACCGTGCAGCAAGGCAGCTTCCTGAACATCCTGGCGGAAGGCGGGCTGCTTGCGTTTGCCTACGACGACGATGGTGATCCGCTTGAAGTGCGCCTGGTGTCCGTACCTTCCCACATGGTTTCACCGAACGGCTTTGTGCTCGACGCGAGTGGTGATGGTTCGTTCATATACATTCCGGAGCCCGACTATGGTGATGATCCCGGCGAGGAAACCGATACCTTCGAGATCGTTTTCTATGATGACAACAATGGCCTGTTTTCCCCCATCATCACGGTGACCATCAACATCGATCCCGAGGAAGCAGCGGTGGCCGTCGCACCTCCCGGAGAAGTGGAGTTTGATTTCAACCTGGCCGATGTGCCATTGGAAGATGCCATCTCGGCCGAAGCCAACGTGCTCATCATGATGGACGACTCGGGTTCGATGGACTGGACGCTGATGACGCCTGAGAGCGGTGGCCAGTTTTATATATCGAACACGAACACGAAACAAAGCCAGGTAAGGAGTTACTCAAACTACTACCGTTATGTAATACAGCTGCCTACCAATATTTACGGGGGCGACCGCAACCTGCCGACGGAAGAAACCCTGGCAGCGGATTTTGCCTTCGACGGCAATGACTACGGGGTATGGCGGGCTCGCTCATCGGCGTACAGCAAGGTCTATTACAGCCCTGAGATCCGCTACTGGCCGTGGATTGGTCTGGACCGCAATGGTCTGGAATTTGCTGACGTGGATGAAACAGCGGCACCCCTGGATCCTTTCGATGTCAATGTGCAAACGATTGACTTGACTGCGCCTTTGACCTTCCTGTCTCGTACCGTACCCGGCACCGACCGTCGTAACAGGACGGTTGTCAACTTCGACGTTTACCTGCCGTATTACTACACCACAACTGCGACTGGGGTGCCGGTGTGGGACGATCCGCACACCAAGGTGGAGATTCGTAGTGGCGGAACTTATGTCGGTGGTGCCCAGCGATCCGATTGTGCAGACGACGGAGATCCGTCGACCTGTACCTACGCGCAGGAGATTCAGAATTTCGCCAACTGGTTTACCTACTATAGAAGCCGCGAATACACCGCGAAAGCAGCGCTGGGTCGCTCGATCTCGAGCGCTTCGAACATTCGCATGGGTTACGCGGTGCTCAACAATTCCAACGAGCGCGAGCGCATCGATTCGCTTAACGCCTCCTACCGGGTAGGTCATAAAAAAGAGCTGATGGATCAGGTTTACAAGATCCTCTCCAACGGCGGCACGCCGCTTCGCCGGGCGTTGGATAGAGCTGGCCGGCACTTCGAGTGTGTCGCCGGTGATGCGTTCGGCAGCACGAGTGCCAGCAGTCCCGGTGATCCTGGATGTCCGGTGTTTGCGTCGCCAGAAGGGCAGTGCCAGAACAACTTCACGCTGCTGTTCTCCGACGGAACCTGGAATTCGAGCTTCAGCGGTGTGGGTGCGACTAACCACGACAACGATGCTGGTGGGGATCCGAGCCCGTCAGCGTTCGATGGTGGTATGTTTGCAGACACGGTGAATGCTTCCCTTGCGGATGTCGCCATGTACTACTACGAGCGAGATCTGCACAGCCTCGAAAATGGTGTGCCTACTACCCAGCGAGACCAGGATTGGGCCCCGCTGTCGGCGTTCGGGCCAGATGGCGAAGTCATGCACCAGCATATGAAAACCTACACGGTCGGATTCGGCGTGGAAAGCAACGTCAGTTTTAGTGACCTACCCCTGGACTACACCCAACCTTTCGCTTGGGGTAATCCATTCAACCAGGGCCTGGCGAAGATCGACGATATGTTGCACGCTGCCGTAAACGGGCGTGGCGAGTTCCTGCAGGCGAACAACCCCGTCCTCCTCTCCCAGGCTTTCGAGAGTGCCTTCGAAGCTTTCTCGGACGGATCTGTGTCAGTGTCGGCAGTTGCATTCAACTCGACGGCACTTCGCGAAGAAACCGTCGAGTACCGTGGATTCTTCAATCTGAAATTCAACTCAGGTGACCTGCGAGCGCTATCGGTGGATCCCAGCGACGGTAGTGTGGACAACGCCAACCCACTTTGGCGAGCCGCTGTGCAGATGGACAGTATCAGCCCCGCTAACCGTAAGATCGTTACCTGGGATAACACGACGTTTAACGGTATCGAGTTCGAACTGGCAGATTTGAATGCCGATCAGACCGGCATTCTGGATCTCGATCAGGTCGAGTGGCTGCGCGGCTTGCGCGATGAAGAAGAGCCGAGCGGTATTCTTCGGGCACGCGACGAAGTGGAAGGGCTGCTGGGTGACATCGTTCACTCCGCGCCGAGTTTTGTTGGACCACCGCGAGCGTTCCGCCGTGATCAGTCACCGTACCCCACAGGTTCAGGTGATCTTTATTCAGAGTTTCAAGGTGATAAGTCCGGTCGGCAACGGATCGTGTATGTGGCAGCTAACGACGGAATGTTACACGCATTCGATGCGGGTGATGATGCTGACAGCGTCGGTTCGGGTGATGAGGTGTTCGCCTATGTTCCCAACAAGATTATCGACTCGAGCCAGCGATTTGCCAACGATCTGGATCAGCTGACGTCGCTAGTATACTCCCACCGGTTTTTTGTAGACCTGACGCCAACCGTGGAAGACCTGTTCATGCGTTCCAGCAATTCGGCGTCAACTGCGTCGTGGAACACCATCCTGGTAGGCGGCCTGGGCGGTGGTGGTAAAGGCTACTTTGCCTTGAACGTGACCGATCCAGATGGAGATTTCTCGTCCCAGCTCAGTGCCACCGGCACGGTCTTGTGGGAATTCACCGATGAAGACGATACTTATCCTGTAGACGCCAATGGAGATCCGCTGGTAGATGGTGGAGGAAACCCGCTAGTCGATTTGTTGGGAGCTCCCGTCAAGGACCTTGGCTATACGTTCAGCCAACCCCAGTTGGTGATGAGCAACGTAACCGGTAGTAATGGCGAGAAAGAGTGGGTCGCGATCTTCGGCAACGGCTTTAACAGCACTGCAGGTATCGCGAAGCTCTTCATCGTCCGTGTCGATGCCGGCCTCGACGGTTGGGATCCGGGTGACGTCATCAAGCTCGATACCGGAGAGGGCGTGAAAGCTGTCCCGGATCCGTTGGCAGGTTTGCCCAACGCATTGAGCACAGCAGTCATCGTTGACGAAGATGGAAACGGCACGGCGGATCTGGCTTTTGCTGGCGATCTCTTTGGGAACCTGTATCGGTTTGACATCTCGGACTCGAATTCGAACAACTGGAGTGTCACGAAACTCTTCCAGGCAACGTACGATGAGACAACGGCAACTCGTCAGCCCATCACAACGAAGCCGTTCGTGTTCAGGCACCCAACGGAAACGGGCTTCATAATCGTCTTCGGCACGGGTAGTTATGTAACGGAAGAGGACGGTGTCAGCACGGACATTCAGTCGATCTACGGCATCTGGGATCGTGGCGAAGTAAACCCGGCAACGGCCCGCAGCGATGCCAAGAGCACACGGCTGGTGGAACAGACCATCATCAACATCGTCGATGAAACGAATACCCTGTTTGAACGCCAGCGCATCGTCACCGACAACGACGTGACCTACGTCCCCGATGACGGCGGCGGTGCAGCCGGCGTCTATGGGTGGTTCATCGATCTGGACATGGTGCGGGCAACCACAACACAGTCTGGTAACCCGAATACGGACAGCTCAGGACAAGCCCCGCCTGATCCGCAATTCCCCGGAGAGCGTGCAGTGCGACGGTTTATTGCCCGTGGCGATGTACTCCTGATTACGACGATTATTCCGCGGGATGCCAACACCTGCTTCCGGTCGCCCCCCGGGGCGACCCAGCCCATCAGTATGCTGACGGGCGGCAATCCCGGCCGGGCGATCCTCGACATTAACAACGATGGCGTTGTGGATGCAGACGATATGATCGACTACAGCAGCGAGCAATACGCATCCGGTATCTTATTCGACACGGAAGATCTGGATGGTACGTTGGTAGACCCGTCCATGTTGGTCGGCTCGGGTAGCGACGACTTCCTGTTCTTGAGTGGTGGCGACGATCAGATCACTCTGCGGATCGCGGGTCCATTGGGTGAAAAGACCGGCCGATTGTCCTGGCGTGAGCTGAACGATGCCAACTAGGAGATATTCGATGAAACTTAAAAAGATTCTGCAGGTGGCAATGGCGGTGGTGCTGGTAACAGCGCTCGCCAATCTGGTCGCAGCAGCCGAGGCTCCCACGGTGGAAGCTGAGG
>SMWK01000056.1 GCA_004356895.1 Gammaproteobacteria bacterium | reverse complement strand
GATTCAAGTGTTGATGGACAGTGGCGCACCAGGGGTATCTATTGCGGTCGGTGTGGATCAGACGCTTATATGGGCTGAAGGTTTTGGCTATGCCGATGTAGAACATCGCGTCCCAGTCACGACACTCACCAAGTTCCGCATTGGCAGCGTCTCCAAACCAATGACATCCATCGCAATGGCGTTGTTATACGAACAAGGCGTCTTAGACCTCGACGCACCGATTCAGAAGTATCTGACAACTTTTCCGGTAAAAGAGAAAGGGCAAGTCACCTTGAGGCTTCTAGCTTCTCACCGTGCGGGCATACGCCACTACTTGCCGAATGGTTCTGATAATTTTATCACTGAGCACTATGACAATGTTGTCGACGCATTGGAGATTTTCTCGGACGATCCTTTGCTCTTTGTCCCGGGAGAACGGTTCTCCTATTCGAGTCACGGCTACAATCTGATTAGTGCAGTTCTTCAGGAAGCGAGCGGTCAGGAATTTCTCGAGTTGATGCGAGACCGAGTTTGGGGTCCCCTCAATCTGCTCAATACGGTTGCTGATCATACCGACTACATTATTGAAGACAGAGCTGCTCCCTATACACGCGGACCCGATGGGCGGCTACGTAACGCACCCTTTGTAGACAACAGTTATAAATGGGCGAGCGGCGGTTTCCTATCAACCCCTTCTGACTTGGTCCGATTCGGTTTTGGCGTCTTCTACAGCGGAATCATCAAGGATGAAACTTTGCAGTTGTTCCTCGCACCTCCGCGGCTTCCCGACGGGACCGTTGCCGATCAAAACTATGGACTCGGATGGCGTGGTTATGGTGATGATGGTGCCTGGATAGGACATGGCGGCGGTTCTGTTGGGGGGAACACCTATTTTGCCGTACACCCTGAACAAAACGTCGTTATCGCGGTGACCTGCAACCTTACGGGTTGTTTACGTGGGAATCCGAGCTTGAGTGAAATTGGGCAACTGTTCGTCAACTAACACTCGTATTTGCTTCAGGGGGCCGCTGCCGTAAACACCTCCGTATCGGGATGGAAGGCGTACCACGCGAACCAATAAAGACGCGTCGTCGGGACGACTTCACCATTATGCTCGACCCAGGCTGACCCATTCTCGTAACGTACTCGAAGCTGCGTGCCGCCAACCTCGTCGTTCACATCACCTGATCGTTCGAGCTCTGCAAACGGGTACGCTTTGTGGTGGCCTCCAAGACTTACGCCCAACACCCATGCCTTCGGGTGGAACCGCTTGTCCTTATGACCTACCGGGAACGTCAGCCTCTTGCGGCGTTCGTAACCAACGTACGGATCCTTGTCATACCGGTAACCGCTATAACCTGTATCGGTCGAGAGCACGAGCGTATCCGGATGATTCTCCCGCCATTGCGACCAGGTTGTGTGCAGAACCGGCAGTTGAACGAGCTTCTGCCCCACCAGGGGACCGGCGATTGCTTCGCCGAGAATCTGCGACCAGAGCGACTGTGTGGCGAAGTCGTACAACAACACGTCGCTGTTGTAGAGCAGTCCCGAAACGCCGAATGCCTGGTTGCCTTCACTGGCGAACGCCATGCCCGACCCGCACAGTGGGCAGTAGGTCATGACAAAACGCTTTTTCTGCGTCCAATCGTTCACCACTTCGTGCCAGTTGAGTATCTTTACTGGAAATGCCTTGACCACGCCTTCGATTTCGATGCCCAGCACCCGGTCGTCCGGTGCCAGATAATCTACTTCCGCTGCACCGAGGTAGATGGGCTTGAGAATGGCGGGAATACCATCTTTTGGCGGACCGCCGCGACGGATCTCCTTAGTCGGGATCGACGCCGCCGAGAGGTCGAACCCGTTTTTCTTGCGCGTAGCGCCCTCGGCACCGCTGGATGCGACGAGCGACAAAACCAGTAGAAAAGGATAAACATATACCCGCATACCTGCCTTGGACTGGAATACGGGCAGTGAGTTCGATCCATTAGAACGGGGTCTGGATCCATTCGGGAGATGCTCGCACCCAATACTGCCTCGGAGCTGCGGGTCGTCCTCAACTGCCTAGACGAGCTTGCCAGTGACGTTTGGTGACCAAGCAACTTGTGTTTTCTCGATGCAGACCTTAAGCAGCAATCTAGAAATAGACGAAGTTATGACGCCTACCTGCCCGTCGCGGTGAGTCGCGAATGGTGTCTCCACCGAGTAGCATCTCCGCATGATTCCCGAACAGCTTTCTGCTGAGCGACTAAAGCTCCGACCGTTTACTCCTGCTGATGGCAAATCGGTTTTCGACTATTGGAACAGTGATGCCGATTGGGCACGGTTCAACAAGAGCGTTCCGGATGAATATAGTGAGGTAGATGCCGAGAAGTTTGTCGCGGATCTCGTATTAAGAGATCGCGAGAGTCAACCAAATTGGGCCTTGGTCATAGATGGAAGGGTAATCGGCGTTGTTAGCCTCACATTTGAACAAGATCACAGGATCGCCGTTATCGGCTACGGAATTCACGGCGCGCTTCGTGGACAAGGGCTGTCGGGTGAGGCCGTGAAAACCGTGATCGACGGCGCGTTTCGATCTTACTCCATGCTGCAGAAGATCCGAGCCCATACTGATTCTCGGAATACTGGGTCTATTAGAGTCCTTGAAAAGCTCGGTTTCAAACGTGAGGGAATTCTTAGATCTAACCAGTTCGTGAAGGGAGAACTCACCGACGAAGCGATATATGGAGTACTGCGAAAAGAGTGGTCCGACTGACACATCCAATTATAATCGTGATTCAGGGATAATCGCCACTGGCTTACGGTGTAGAGAACCTCAGTGGATCATAGCGATACGCTACTTACGATTGCCGAACTCGGCGTTGCACTGGCCGGGTTTGCAACACTTGTCACCGTAATCGCTCGTCACCGAAATGGTCATACTCCTGCAATTGGGCTCCGCCTGATTAACCTGCTCGAAGTGGCTTTGCGAAATGTGGCGTTTGCCGTTCTACCATTACCTTTTCTGGAGTCGTTCGCTTCGAACTCGAACATGTGGCGTGTCGGCAGCGGTCTCTATCTAGTCGTGGTTTGGGTGCACTATATTTTTCGCATACCCGGCACCGGTGTCGTAACAGAACGCTGGCACGGTATTTCCATTTGGGTGCTCCTTGGCGCCACATCATTGGTCGCCATCGCCAATGTCTTCGGTCTTGCGGGCTCCAACGCGTTCTCCCTTTACATCGCGAACCTTTTGCTTGGGCTGGCCGTGTCTGGACTCCACTTTCTGTCGGTAGCTAACGGTGTGTTGCGCATGGAGCAAGACTGACCTTTGGTGGGGGTCGGGAAGTATCTGTTCACGCTGGCCGTTAACAAAAAGGCCTGCCGCAATGACGACCGGCAGGCCAGATTAGTCGCATCTTTTCGGAAGGCACTTAATAAAGTTGCAGTCCGATGCAACCGTTTTACTAAAACAGGTATCTCTTAGTAGTATCAACCAAAAGGAGAATCACTGATGGGTGAAATGATCCCCATATCCCTGTTTATCGTACTCGGTGTGATAATCGGGCTTTCTCTATATTTCCGCCACAAAACGCGCCAGGAGCTCCAGACGACCGTTCGAACCGCAATCGACCACGGTCAGGAACTCACGCCCGAGGTACTCGAGGGACTAGCGGATTCGCTCAATTCCAAATTCGGTGACTTGCGCCGTGGGGTGATTTCCATCGCCATCGGAATAGCGCTTCTTGTGTTTGGTTTCCTGTTAGGAGAAGAGGACGCTGAGCGACCGCTGATGGCTATTTCTGTGTTCCCTTTCCTGATCGGAATCGTCTATGTGGGTTTGTGGTATTTCATCAGACGAAAGGAGATTTGAACGGTACGCTGAATGGAGGCGAGTGACGAAACGTTGGTAAGCCAAGCGTTGAACCTCGGTGACATTGCCGCCTTCGAACAACTCGTGCGCCGTCACCAGCCACGAGTACTGCTCTTGCAACGTCGCCTTGTGCGAGACCCTGCAATTGCGGAAGACCTTTGTCAGGAAACGTTTATCCGCGCCTGGAACAAGCTCAGAACTTTTCGCGCGACCGGCCGATTCCAGGCCTGGCTTACCAAACTCGCCTACAACGTATTTCTGCAGCATCTTCGGCACGCCAGTCGTATACCAAAACATATGGAGTCGATCGGCGCGGATGGCCAGTTGGATCGAGATTGTCTGGTTATGCCGGCGGTCCCGATCGCCGACGAACTACCGGATCTGCCAAAGCTATTGGCTGTATTGACGAAAGAAGAGCAAACACTGATGGTTTTGAATTACGCGCACGGTTTGAGCAACCGCGAGATCAGCGAAGTGCTGGGAATCCCCGTTGGTACGATAAAATCGCAGATTCATCGTGCGAAAGACAAAATACGCCATCGATTCAGGATTGGAGTAACACCGTGAGTCCCCAAGATCCCCTGGAACAACTCCTGACCGGCGCGTTCAACCGTGAGCTGGGTCAACTTGAAAGCGCGGCTACGGTCTATCGGGTCATGTCCCGCGTACGCCGCTATATATGGTTGCGAAGATTCGTGTTTGCAGCAGTGGTGGCATTGGCAATGGCCGCGTTGATAACAACATTTCCCGATTTCTTGTGGCTTTCCAATTGGTTGCTGGGCATTGAATTCGGCAGGCAGGCGATCCCGGTGGCGTTACCCCTGCTGGGCCTGTTCATCCCCTGGCTCCTGGTGCTTCTCGACGATCAGGTATAGCGCCTGCTAAGGCTTGCCAGTTATTAAAATCTGATGGTACTTACCAGGCACGAGTTCATCTTCCCCCGCCGGGAAACTGTTAACTTGCATAACGTAGGCTAGAATATCCACATAGCTTTCATTCGGCAGGCTATCGGGGTTGGCAGGCGGCATCTCGGTTTGAATTTTGGTCAATAACTCCCCCAGCGATCGATCCTCCCAAAGAAACATAAAACTAACGCCAATCAAACTGGGTGAATTGCTGTCGCCACGCAGATCCACACCGTGACAAGCGGCGCACGCTTCCTGGTACACGGTGACCCCTCGCTTGGCTTGTTCTTCAGAGTAAACACCATCCCATACGCTGCTTTTGGATTGGGCAAACGTTGGTACGTTAACGGCTGAGGTGCAGACAAGGCCGAGAATCAAAATCATCGTTTTGGTGGCAAGCGTTTTCATTTTTCCGGCAGGGCAAATACATAAAAGGAATTGCCATGATTCGGCCGCTTGATATCGGGAACCAAGTCTCGCGGTATCAGGGTGGACCAACTCGCTCCGCCAACACCTGCGGGGACGGCGACATACTGTTTGCCACCTGCCAGATAGCTAATGGGAAATCCTTGAGCGGAAGTGATCAGCCGGGTTTGCCATAAAACCTCGCCCGTGCTTTCGTCGTAAGCATAAACGTGTCTGTCCCAATCACCGCCAAAGACGACACCACCGGCGGTTGTAAGGGCGGCAGTATTCGACGGCGTGGCAGTGCGATGACGCCAGAGTATTTTGCCGCTCTCAACACTCATCGCCACGAACTCACCCAACATGCCATTGGATCTTGGGTGCATATGATTTTTTCTACGTACGGGTCCGGCGCCACCGCCACCTAAGATGCGTTCGGTGGGCCCAAAGGTAGCCAATTCGCAATTCAGCGTGAGGGGAATGTACATAGCCTTGGTCCGAGGACTGTAGGCGATTGCTCGCCAGCTTTTCATTCCGGAGGTGCTCGGGCACATGTCGATTTGCACCCCGATTTCCGGAACCATGCCCTCGTGGTAGGTAACCTTTCCATTGCTGGAATCGACAGTTAAAAGATTCTGGTAACCCAGATCTGTGGCGTTTATGAATTCTCCCGTGGTTCGATCCAATTGCCAGAGGATGCCAATCTTTCCCATTTTGAACAGTGACTTACGGCCGTCCAGATCGACCAGGACGTTCTCGAAGACTTCGTCCATGTCGTGGGTCTCACCGGGCAGGTGTTGATAGAACCAGACGATCTTTCCGGTCTCTGGGTTTAGTGCCAGGGTTGAATTGGTGTATAACGCGTTGCCTTTCGTGCCACGCACAGCACTGGCCCAGGGTTTGGCTTGGGCGGTACCCCAATAGACGAGCCCGGTACCCGGGTCGTAACTTCCGGCAATCCAGGCATCACTGCCTGCGCGAAAACGCAGAGGCAAGTCACCCCAGGTGTCGCCACCTTGTTCCCCCGGACGGGCCACGGTCGAAGTGCGCCACAGTTCTGTCCCTGTAGCGGCGTCGTGACCCGTGATGAAACAGACATCGTCCTTGTAGCGGCTGCAACCGGAGATGCCGGTGATGAGTATGCCTTTAACTACAATAGGACCGGCGGTGTAGCGGTAGCCAAGGCTGGAGTCGGCCACCTCGACGTCCCAGATCAACTTACCAGTGAGAGCGTCAATGGCGACGATGTGAGCATTGCCTGTAGCGGCGAAAATCCTCTTGCCGTAGATGGCTATGTTTTTTTGCACGCCAGGACCGCTGACCGCGCCCGAAAGCTCTGGTGCCGTTCTGGTAATTTGATTGGTGCTTGCAAGTGTTGCGCTACCATCTACGCGCTTTGTTACAGCCGGCCGATATTCCCAGATGAGATCCCCACTGGCTCCGTCCAATGCTTGAATCACGCCATGAGAATTAGGCAGGTAGATGATGCCATCGTGCACCAGCGGGGCAGTTTCTTGTGCGGCGGTTTCCTCCATGGCCCATGACCACACCAATTGCAGTTGGCCCACGTTATCCCGAGTGATTTGCTCAAGGGGGCTATAACCCCAGGCGTTGTCTGTTCGCCGCCAGTTCAGCCAGTCGCCGGGAGGAGGATTGCGCAGCATTTCCTCCGTTACAGGCTTGAAATCTTCTGCCCGAGCAACAAGGTTGATGTAAGTTGCCAGGACGGCAAGGCAAACACTGGCAAAACAACGGAAGCTCATGAACTTCTATCACTTCAATATCAAGGTGAGCAGCGGATGATAACCGATATAGGACTGCCCGCCGGATTGTTGATCGACGCGGCTGCGCCTGCTGGGTGCATGACTGGAAGTGCCTGGCAAAAGAACTGACAAGCGAGCTAACGCCATGAGGGGACGGTGCGCAATTACGTATTTGAAGCGATTAGTAAGCTGGGTGCGACGAATCGCGGCTGTAAGGTCTAAGCCAAACCTTCTACTCCCGCCAGGAGAGCACGTTCCCTTTACCTTCCATCATGACGGTTCCCGGCATTACTCTCAGCCGCCAGGGGTCTAGTTTTAACGCTGCAAACCCGGGAGACTCGGCATTGTCCCATCCCGGAATCACTGCGGGGTCATAACCCACTGGCGCTGGCGCGTTGACGAAAAGATCCCAGACCATCTGTTTTGTTTCGGTGTCGAATGCCCACTCAGCCCGGCACTCGGCAACACAGGTATCATGGTTCGATGCCCAATAGTTGCAGGAAACATAGGAACTTGCATTGAGGTGGGCGAGTTTGGTTGGGGTCGGGCCTGTCGCAATCCAACCGGAGAGCGTCTCACCATCCCACTGCCACAGCGGGTGTAATACACGGGAACGCGGTCGCCCCTTTGCGTCGACCGTTGCCACTGTGCACCAGACAATACTGTGGGCCATCTCGACGAAGGCTGGTGCAATTTCGTTATATGTGGTCATTGTTTCTCTCGAGCAAGCAGAAATCCATCATAGTGGAATTGCCTTTGGATAGTTGCTGCTGGAACTATTGTTGCTGTTCTAAGGTCAGATAATATGGTCAGATAATTGTTAGCCGCTTCATGCCAAGTGGTGTAGCACATCCACAAACTTGGCGGTCGTCCGCCTAGTACACGACGATGTACACGTGCACGAACCAATGTATCTTGTCGACGTAGTAAATAGGAGGGCGGATATCCTTACGCCAGAAACAGACACTTCCTGGGCTAACCGTGTGATGCTGGGGGTTTTTGCACTTGGTCTAACCGGCTGCGGTGGTGGTGGAGGCGGAGGCGGGTCTGGCCCTCCAACACCCGCCCCCACGCCACCAGGTAGTGGCTGGATTGCGGGAGTATTTCTGGACGCCAGTACCTTTGCAAACCAGTGTGTTACACCACGAAATGGCATCGACCCGGCCACGGGGTTAGCTTTTCCTGACCTACCGGGAGAGACTCTCGATGAAAATAATTTTCTGCGCTCATATAGTGACGATACCTACCTCTGGTATGACGAAATATTTGATCGAGATCCCGAGCCTTTCGCAACACCGGACTATTTTGACCTTCTAGTCACAGACGCGATAACGCCATCAGGCCAACCGAAAGATAAATTCCATTTCACATTCCCCAGTGATGAGTGGTTCGAGCTGTCACAATCCGGCGTCTCGGCGGGTTACGGCGCGCGATGGGTACTTATCGCTGCAACGCCGCCACGCGAAATCGTGGTTGCCTACACTGAGCCGAACTCGCCTGCAACCGACCCGTCAGTTAATCTGCTTCGCGGTGACGAAGTGCTCTTTGCGGATGGCGTGGACGTCATCAACGCGAATAGCCAAGCAGATATTGATGTGCTGAACGAAGTCCTCTTCCCGTCTCAGGCGGGTGACACGCACACGTTCACCATTCGTGATCTCAATGGAATAGAGCGTGATATCACGATGACTTCGGCCAATGTGACATCGACGCCGGTGCAAAATGTCAGCACAATTTCGACCCCGACGGGCGATGTGGGTTACATGCTGTTCAATAGCCACCTCGCAACAGCTGAAACGGGATTGGTTGATGCTGTCAACCAGCTTCAGGCCGCGGCCATAACGGATCTGATTGTCGATCTTCGCTATAACGGTGGCGGATTTCTCGACATTGCGAGTCAATTTTCATACATGATTGCGGGCGCCGGGCCAACTGCCGGGCTCGATTTCGAAAAGCTCGTCTTCAATGACAAACACCAAGTTACCAATCCGGTGACCGGTCAGCCGTTGACGCCAACTCCGTTCCATACCACAACTCTGGGCTTCTCCGAACCTGGCGGCCAGGTGCTGCCGACGTTGGATATGTTTCGTGTTTTTGTTCTCTCCGGGCCAAATACCTGTTCAGCAAGCGAATCGATCATGAACAGTTTGCGGGGCGTGGGTGTGGAGGTTATTCAAATCGGTTCTACCACCTGCGGAAAGCCATACGGCTTTTATCCGACCGACAATTGCGGAACGACCTATTTCACGATTCAGTTCAGGGGTGAGAACGCAATCGGTTTTGGGGATTACACCGATGGGTTTTCTCCGGAAAATTCAGCCAACGCTGTCGACCCGCTCACCACCCTGCCAGGTTGTTCGGTCGCCGAT
>SMWK01000055.1 GCA_004356895.1 Gammaproteobacteria bacterium | reverse complement strand
TTCATCGAAGTAATGCTCGATAACAATATGATGGAAGCGTAGTTTGCGAGTCTCACACCGATTCTCACCGTGTCAGGTGTAAATATTTGCTAAGGAGTCTAACTCGTTTGGAAGAAATTGGTTATTGGTGTTGGCCCGGGTCTATATCGAACATTGCTCACAGGTGAGCGTACGAGGTTAAACTATGTGTACCGCAATCGTTGGCTGGCCTGGTATGGGTACACACAAACATCTTCCACCGCCGAGCCTCGAGGAGCTCGGGCTTCAGTCGTTCGGCATGCCGGGCGAAAGGCTGTCCGGTGAGCGACTTCTCAAGCCTAAGAAATTCCGCTTTCAACTGTTGTCAGACTTCATCGCTACAACATTTGACACATCGATGCGTGTTCTCGATGTTGGCGGCGGAAAGGGATTACTCACCTATCTTCTTCGCCAGCAGGGGTATGCCGCATGCGTGGTAGAACCTGAATTCCAGATCTTGCCGGGCAAGTACAAGGACCTGCGTACAAACAGGCGCGTGAAAATCCCGAAGGATGAAACAGTCCCACGAATTTCAGCAAACTTTGCGGTCCAACATGCAAAAGACTTTGATCTGTTGATCGGCCTTCATGCTCACGGCTCGAACTTGAAGATGCTTGAAGCGGCGGCTCGTTATGGGAAGCCGTGCGTCTTGATGCCATGCTGCGTTATTGGAGAACCGACTACACCAACGCCGGGAGAAAGTTGGTTTAAATGGCTGGTGATGAAAGCTGAGGAAGCCGGCCTTGGAGTCGAGTACTTCTATTTGAATTTTAAGGGGCAAAACGTCGGGTTTATCGCCCGCTAGTGTTGTTGCCAGCTTTGCCACGCCTTAAGTTGCAAGGTGCGCTTGAGTTACCGATTCTTCGGGCTGAATACCGCACTGTGGTGGTCGCTGGCAAGCTCGTCCAACACCTTCGCTGTTTGTTCCGGCGAGCCGGAGCGCCGTGCCAGCAGTTTGTAGAACGCGGGAACGATGAATAGCGTCAGCAAGGTCGCCATCGTTACACCAGAGAAGATCACGATGCCAAGGACGTTGCGGCTCGCTGATCCAGCTCCCGACGCTAAGATCAGAGGGATGGAACCCATGATCGTTGCAAGCGTAGTCATGATGACCGGGCGAAGGCGAATACCTGCCGCTTCAATGATCGCGTCTTCAAAATCACGCCCGGCATCCCGCAACTGATTGATGAACTCGACGATGAGCACACCGTTTTTGGCCGCTATGCCTATCAGCATCACCACGCCGATCTGACTATAGATGTTGAGAGTCGAACCAGTAAGTAGAATTCCGATTAGCGCACCTGCAACGGCCAATGGGACGGTTAACAGAATAACAAACGGATGAATAAAACTTTCGAACTGAGCAGCAAGGACGAGGAACACGATCAGCAAGGCGATCCCGAAGGTGAAGAGCAGCCCGCCTGAAGCTTCTTTGTATTCGAGTGATTCACCCTTGTAGTCTATTTGCGCGGTTTCAGGCAGCGCTTCGCGCACTGTATTTTCCAGGAATGTGAGTGCGTCACCCAGCGCGAAACCTGGTGCGAGGCTCGCGCTGATGGTTACCGAGCGCAGCCTGTTGTAACGGTTAAGTCTTCCTGCGCCGGCAGTTTCATTGACATAGATCAGGTTTGCCAGCGGAATCAGCCGCCCGCTCGATTCCGAGCGCACGTAGATGTTCTCCAGGTCCATGGCGGTTGCGCGTTGATCGTCCCTGGCTTGCAGAATGACGTCGTATTCTTCGCCGTCCTGAACAAAGGTGGTGACACGCTGTTCACTCATCATTGCAGCGAGTGTACGACCGATGTTCTGTACCGAGACGCCGAGCGCGGCTGCCCGGTTCTTGTCGACCCGCACCGTCACCTGGGGTTGGGTTTCTTTCAGATCGCTGTCGATGCGAACGATCCCCGGATAGTCTTCCGCACGATCGAGGATGATATCGCGCCACTCGGCCAGCACTTCGTAGTTGGGGCCCCCCAGCACAAATTGTACAGGTTGGTTTCCACCGCCGCGGGAGAGCCCGGAGCGTACGAATGCGAAGGCTCTGACGGACGGTATGGATTGCCATGCGGCGGTTGCCCGGTTGGCAGTTTCGCGAGTCGTAACGGTTCGCTGCTGCCAGGGCACCATGGATACCATAACCATGCCGGAGTTCGGCGAGGTGCCGCCCCAGCTGGGTACCCTGATCAATACGCGCTCGACGATGCCTTCTTCGCGCATCTCCAGCAGAGGTTTTTCGATTTTCAGCATTTGCTCGCGCATACGTTCAATGCCGGTGCCTTCCGCGGCTTGCACACGCGCCATGAAAAAGCCCTGGTCTTCCTGGGGTGCGTATTCTTGCGGCACGATTTGCATTAACCACCAGACAGTCCCCATGGTGGCGACGGTCACGACGACGGCGCCCCAGCTGACTTTCAAAAAACTGGAAAGTGCGCGTTTGTAGGCGATCTCCAAGGTGTTGAACGTACGCTCAACGAATCGGCTCACAGGGTTTGAGGCTGAGCCCTGGCGCAGCAGCTTGGAGCACATCATCGGGGTCAGCGAAAGTGCCAGCACGCTGGAGAACACCACAGCGGCGGCGATGGTGACTGCCAGTTCGCTGAATATCACTCCCATATTGTCTTCCAGGAACATGATTGGCGTGAACATCGCAACCAGCACGGCCGTCGTCGCGACCACGGCAAAAGCAACCTGGCGAGAGCCGCGGTAAGCGGCGAGTAGCGGCGGTTCGCCTTTCTCTACACGCCTGTGGATGTTTTCGAGTACGACGATAGCGTCATCTACGACCAACCCGATGCACAATACCAGCGCTAGGAGCGTAATGAGGTTAACCGAGTAACCGAACGCAGCCAGGGCCATAAAGGAAGCTGTAAGGCAAACCGGAATGGTCACTGCCGGTATGATCATGGCTCGCATCGAGCCGAGGAAAACCAGGATCACGAGGCTCACGAGAACAGTGGTGATGGCGATGGTTTGATACACCGAGTCGATCGCTTCGCGGATGAACAATGAATCGTCCTGACTCGGCACGAAGCTCATATGCTCGGGCAACGTTTGTTTGACCCGTTCGACCTCCAACTTCACGGCTTCGAGCGTCTCCAGGGTGTTGGCGGTAGATTGTTTGGTGATTGCCATGCCGACGGTGGGTTGCTGGTTGGCACGGAAGGTTTCGCGTAGATTGCGGGGTGCAAGCGCTACCTCGGCCACCTCGCCAAGGCGGATGAGATGACCGTCGTCACCCTTACCCAAAACCAGATTCCGGAAATCCTCCGGGCTTTGGTAGCCCCGCAGCAACCGCACGCGGAATTCACGGTCTCCCGTTTCGAGTCGTCCTGCTGGCAGTTCGAGATTCTCGCGGCGCAGCGCACTGCTGATATCCGTGACCGTGAGGTTGCGTGCCGCCAATGCGAGACGATCGAGCCAGATGCGCATAGAGGGGCGGCCGTTATTCACCGTTGCGCTTGCGACGCCGGGAATAACGGCAAAACGGTCCACGATGTAACGCTGGGCGTAGTCGTTCAACTCCATCATCGTCATTCGGTCGCTGGCGAGGCTGACGTACATGACGGGACGAGCGTCGGAATCCTGCTTGGCCACAATTGGTGTTTCCGCGTCATCCGGCAACCGGCCGACGATGCGTGCAACGCGGTCGCGCACGTCGTTTGCCGCGACGTCGATGTTGCGATCGAGTTCGAATTCGATATTGATGCTCGAACGCTCGTCGCGGCTCGAAGATCGTATGGTCTTGATGCCTTCGATACCGCTGATCTGGTCCTCGATGACTTTAGTGATTCGCGTTTCGATGACCTCGGCCGATGCACCGATATAGGTCGTGCTGATGGATACCAGCGGAGAATTGATGTCTGGATACTCCCGCAGAGGCAGGTAGTTGAACGACAGTATGCCAAAGGCCACCAGCATCATACTGATCACCGCGGCAAAAACCGGGCGCTTAACGGAAGTATCGGAAAGCCACATTGTTAGCTCGCAGCCTGGCGTTTTTGTGAACGGGAAGAAGCGCCGTTGGGTTTGGCTTCAGCTGTCGAGACTGCGGAGCCCTGGCGCACCTTGATGACCCCTTCAGTTATCACCACTTCTCCAACCTCGATACCTTCGAGCACTTCCACCCAACCGTCACTCCGAGAGCCGTGTTTGATCTGGCGAATCTGGGCTTGGCCGTCATCCACCGTGAAGACGAAAACTTCGTCCTTGCGCTGCATCAGCGCCGTTTCCGGAACCATCAACGCTTCACGAACGGCCGTGGTGATTTTCACAATCATCAGCATGCCGGGTCTCAAGAGCTGTTCGTCGTTTACGATATGGGCGCGAACTGTCGCTGCCCTTGTGATCGGGTCGATGCGAGAGTTGATAGTTCGTACGGTGGCGGGAAACTGCATGTCGGGATAGGCGGGACTAATCGCTACGAGTTTTAAGCCCGGTACTATGAATGCGAGGTATACCTCGGGTATTGAGAAATCGAGCTTGATGACGGATATGTCATCGAGCGTGGTAATGGTCGCCCCCGGTGTAACCAGAGTGCCGGTGCTGACGTTTCGGAACCCTAACATACCATCAAACGGTGCGCGCACCAGTCGGTCATCAAGCCTTGCCAGAATCGACTGATAACGGGCTTCGGCGGCCGAGAATCGAGCTTGCGCTTCATCTACCTGGGATGCCGGGACGCTGCCTTGTTCGAGCAGACCTTCCAGCCGTCTATATTGGGTGTTTGCATCGTCGACGTTGGCTTTGGCTTCCGCGAGCAACGCAGTTTCTTCCTCGTTAGCGAGTTCGACGAGCACATCGCCCGTTTTGACGTGTTCGCCGTCTTCGAAATTCACGCGACTGATCGTGTCGGTTACCTTGGCGGTAATCGTCACGGATTCATTGGCGAGGGTGGTGCCAATGGCCTCAACCACCTCGATGATGGTTCTGATCTCTGCTGCCCGGGTAACCACCAGGGTGGGACCACGAGAAAAACCACCTCGCGAGCCAGTGGAAGGTGTGCCACGTGCCCGGTTTGCTCCGGGCTCCTCGCCGTCACAGGCCATCAAATTCAAGCCTACGAAGCACAGCCAGGTCATGACATAAATTGTCCGCAAATTTGTGCCCTTATGATGAAGAGGCTTCTCCTATCGAAGAGGCTTCTCTTATTCGAAGAGGCTCTATGGTATACGCTACGGCGGGCCAAATCCGGCGTAATCCATGGGATCGAGTTCAATTCAACGCGAATATCAGCCTAGTCCGCTAACATGGCGGGTTTGATGGCACCCAGATCAAGACTATGAGTGGTAGCTTTTACGAACTTCTACTTCGAGCCTTCGCGGAACATACCGATCGGCCCTGTTTGATTCTTCCGAGCGGAACATCCTGGAGTTATGGCGATGTCGGAGCGTTGGCCGGAAAAATTGCCCAAGCGCTTGTCGATTGCGGGGTTGCACCCGGGGATCGGGTATTGGTGCAGGTTGAGAAATCGCCAGAAGCCGTCGCGCTCTATCTTGCCTGCCTGCAAGTCGCAGGGGTATACGTTCCGATCAATTCCGCATATACGGGTGAGGAGGTTGCCTACTTCATTGAAGATGCCGAACCCAGCTTGTTCGTATGTCGTTTAGCAGACGAAGCCGCGCTCACCGCCATCGCGCCGAATCTGTCGATACTCACCCTCGGTGCCGATGGCTCAGGCTCACTCATGACATTGGTTCAGGCAACGAAGTCGATGGATGGTGTTGTTCCCCGTGAGGCTAGCGATACGGCAGCGATCCTGTATACCTCAGGCACCACGGGTCGATCTAAAGGTGCCATGCTCACGAACGCAAACCTTAAGAGTAACGCGCTGACGCTGATCGACTACTGGGGTTGGCGGGACGATGACGTGTTGCTGCATGCGCTACCGATATTTCACGTGCACGGATTGTTTGTTGCGCTGCACTGCGCGATGTTGCGCGGTACTGCCATGATTTTTCTACCGGGATTTGACGCCGAGGAGATCATCAGACAGTTGCCAAAGGCCACGGTGATGATGGGTGTGCCGACCTTCTATACACGGTTGCTCGACAACGCCGGTTTCTCCGCCGAAACGTGCCGCAACATGCGATTG
>SMWK01000054.1 GCA_004356895.1 Gammaproteobacteria bacterium | reverse complement strand
CTGCCATCAGCATCTTCAGCCATCGCATTGATCGTCAAGTCGCGACGCGAGAGGTCCTCTTGCAACGAGACGTCTGATCCGGCATCCAACTCGAACCCCGTATGTCCGGGTCCAGTCTTCCGTTCGGTGCGGGCAAGCGCATATTCCTCCTTGGTCTCAGGATGCAGGAACACCGGGAAATCTCGACCCACCTGATAATACCCGAGATCAACCATCTCCTCGGGCGAACCGCCGACCACCACCCAGTCCCGCTCAGTAACTGCTATGCCGAGAAGCCGGTCGCGGACCGCGCCACCAACCAAATAGATCTTCATAGTTGGACGGTACCACCGGGAACCCCGAATCCAAACCTGCGCTAAATTTCGAACAAAGGCTTAGGAATTCGCTACGCGGCCGTTTGTTCTTCAATCTTCGGGCATGACGTAGTCTCGACGACCTCGTCTTGCCATAGGGATTCGAGACGCACCGGGAAACCCCACAATCGATGCAGGTGCTTGAGCACATCTTCCGTCGTCGAACCGAGTGGTCGTCGCTCATGCTGGCAGTGTTGAAGCGTCAGGCTGCGGTCACCTGTTAGATCCACGCGCACGACCTGAATGTTGGGTTCCTGATCACCGAGGTTGTATTGGCTTGCCAACAACTCTCGTACGCGGCGATATCCGTCCGAGTCGTGAATTGCAGATACCTCGATGTCGCTTTCCTTGTCGTCGTCGACAACGCCGAACAGTTTCAGATCACGCATTACCTTGGGTGATAAGAATTGCAGAATGAAGCTCTCATCCTTGAAATCTCGCATGGCACCTGGTAACACTTCGAGCCAGTTCCCACCGGCAAAATCGGGGAACCAACTGCGATCTTCATCGGTCGGATTCTCACAAATTCGACGCAGATCTGAATACATCGCGAATCCAAGCGCATAGGGGTTGATACCACGATAGCCAGGGTGATCGTAGCTAGGTTGGAACATCACAGCCGTGTGGGAAGCCAGAAATTCCAGCATAAAACCGTCGTTGACCAGACCCTCGTCGTAGAGCTGATTCAACAGGGTGTAATGCCAGAAGCTGGCCCATCCCTCATTCATGACCTGTGTCTGTCTCTGCGGGTAGAAGTATTGCGCCACCTTGCGAACGATGCGGACAATTTCCCGTTGCCAGGGCTCCAACAGAGGCGCGTTTTTCTCAATGAAATAAAGGAGATTTTCCTGTGGCTCTTTCGGGAAGCGCTCCTCTTCGTCGTCGCCTGCCTGCTTGGTTTGCGGAATCGTGCGCCACAACGTGTTGAGATTGCGTTGTACGTATTCCGCGCGTTCCACCTGGCGGCGCTTTTCCTCCTCGGCAGAGATGGGATGAGGCCGCTTGTAGCGGTCCACCCCATAGTTCATGAGCGCATGGCAGGAATCGAGAATTTCTTCCACCGCTTGCGAGCCATAACGTTCTTCACTATCGCTGATGTACTTCTTGGCGAATACCAGATAGTCGATGATGGCGCTGGCATCCGTCCAGGTCCGGAACAGGTAATTGCCTTTGAAGAATGAGTTATGGCCATAACATGCATGGGCAATCACCAACGCCTGCATCGTCATGCTGTTTTCCTCCATCAGATACGCGATGCAGGGATTGGAGTTGATGACGATTTCGTAGGCGAGACCCATCAGCCCACGCTGATAGTTGCGCTCCACGTCCACGAAATGTTTTCCGAAAGACCAGTGGTTGTAGCCAACGGGCATACCGATGGACGAGTAGGCGTCCATCATCTGATCGGAGCGGATAACCTCGATCTGGTTCGGATAAGTGTCGAGGCCAAACGTATGCGCGATTCGGCCGATCTCGCGATCGTAGATCTCGATCAACTCGAAGGTCCAGTCGCTGCCTTCTGACAAAAGCTTGGAAGACTTCCTGCTCACGCCGCATCCTTTTTGTGAAACAAATCGTGAAAGACCGGAAAGATGTCCGCAACCTTCTGGATGTGCCGCTGAGCGAATGACTCCGGGAACTCATCCGCAAGCTGATCGTACTCACGCCAGAGTGCCTGGTGGCTACGTTTGGTGATCTCCACGTATGCGAAGTACTGCACCATAGGTAGCAACTTTTCGCGTAACAGTTTGCTGCACGTAGGTGAATCGTCGTTCCAGTTGTCACCATCCGACGCCTGCGCACCGTAGATATTCCATTCGTTGGGCGAATAGCGATCGTCAATAATCTCGGTCATGAGCCTCAGTGCACTCGAGACTACTGTGCCACCGGTTTCCCTCGAGTAGAAAAATTCCTGTTCTTCTACTTCTTTGGCCACCGTGTGATGACGGATAAACACGATATCGGTTTTTTCATAGTGGCGCTTCAGGAACATGTAGAGCAGTAGATAGAAGCGCTTCGCCATGTCCTTGATGCTCTGATCCATAGACCCGGAAACATCCATCAAGCAGAACATCACCGCCTGGGACGTTGGTACGGGTCGCTTAATATGCATCTTGTAACGCAGATCAATGGTATCCAGAAAAGGTACCCGCTTGATGCGTTTTTCTAGGAGCTCGATTTCGTCGGTCAGCCGAAAAGCTCCCAACTCATCACCTTTCGCCTCGGCTTCCTCGAGCTTTTCAATTGCCGCGGCCAGAAGCTTGCGCGAATTACCGCAAAGTGCTATCCGCCGCGCCTTGGCCTGCTTCAAGGAGCGCAGAACAGAAAGTTTTGCGGGTACGCCATAATTGGTAAATCCCGCATGCTCATACTTGAAACTGAAATTACCTTTCAGATGTCGTTTGGTCAGATTCGGTAATGCCAGGTCATCGAAGAGGAACTCGAGAAACTCATCCTGGGTAAGCTGAAAGACGAAGTCGTCGTCACCTTCGCCTGAATCGGAAGCGTCACCCGCACCACCACCACCACTGCCGCCGCTCGGTCGTTGAATACGATCCCCGGTGACGAACTCCTTGTTACCTGGATGAACTACCGTACGCCGACCACCGCTGCCGTGTTGAAATACCGGTTCCGAGATGTCATCACCCGCAATGGTGACTTCCTCGCCACGCTCAACATCGGTGATACTGCGCGCGTCCACCGCATCGGATACCGCCTTCTTTATGTGTTTTTTGTATCGATCAAGAAAGCGCTGACGATTGACGGCGCTTTTGTTTTTAGAATTCTCGCGTCGGTCGATGATGTATGACACCACACAGCTCCTACTGAGATTTACGGACCCTCAGGTACCACTCAGCTAAAAGACGAACCTGCTTTTCGGTGTATCCACGCTCGACCATGCGCGCCACAAAGTCGTTGTGCTTGCGCTGATCATCACTCGAGGATTTCGCGTTGAACGAGATGACCGGAAGCAGATCCTCCGTGTTGGAGAACATTTTCTTCTCGATTACGGTGCGCAACTTCTCGTAGCTGAGCCAGGATGGATTGTCACCGTTGTTGTTAGCACGTGCGCGAAGAACAAAGTTTACGATCTCGTTGCGGAAGTCTTTGGGATTGCTGATACCGGCAGGCTTTTCGATTTTCTCGAGCTCTTCGTTCAGGGACCCACGATCGAGAATGTCACCGGTTTCCGGATCCCGATATTCCTGATCCTGTATCCAGAAGTCAGCGTAGATCACATAACGATCAAATATGTTCTGGCCGTATTCGGAGTACGACTCGAGGTACGCCGTCTGAATTTCCTTGCCGATAAACTCGATGTACTTCGGCGCAATGTACTCTTTGATGAAGCGCAGATAACGATCACGAGTGTCCGTTGCATAGTTCTCGTGATCAATTTGCTGCTCGAGCACATACATCAGATGCACCGGATTGGCCGCAACTTCGGTCGAATCGAAGTTGAACACCTTGGAGAGAATCTTGAAGGCGAAACGCGTCGAGAGTCCAGACATGCCTTCCTCGACCCCGGCGGCGTCGTGATACTCCTGCATCGTCTTGGCTTTAGGATCGGTATCCTTCAGGTTTTCACCGTCATAAACACGCATCTTGGAGAACACGTTCGAATTCTCGGGTTCTTTAATACGCGAGAGCACGGAGAACTGGGCAAGCATGCGAAACGTATCAGGCGCGCAGGGAGACGCACTGAGTGAGCTGTTGGTTATCAACTTCTCGTAGATTTTCACCTCTTCGGATACCCGCAGGCAGTAAGGCACCTTCACAATGTAAACGCGGTCGATGAAAGCTTCGTTGTTCTTGTTGTTTCGAAACGTAGTCCACTCGGACTCGTTAGAGTGTGCGAGCACGATGCCATCGAACGGGAGTGCGCCAATGGCTTCAGTGCCGTTGTAGTTACCTTCCTGGGTTGCCGTCAACAACGGATGTAGCACTTTGATAGGCGCTTTGAACATCTCGACAAATTCCATCAAGCCCTGATTGGATTTGCACAGAGCGCCCGAGTAGCTGTACGCGTCAGGATCGTTCTGTTCGAATTCTTCGAGTTTGCGGATATCAACCTTACCGACGAGGGCGGAGATATCCTGGTTGTTCTCGTCGCCCGGCTCGGTCTTGGCAACGGCAATCTGATCGCGGATCGATGGATAACGTTTGACCACCTTGAACTGAGTGATGTCTCCGTTGAACTCGACAAGACGTTTTGCCGCCCAAGGAGACATGACCCCGCGAATGTATCGCTGCGGAATGCCGTAGTCTTCTTCCAGGATGGTGCCGTCTTCGATGGGATCGAACAGACCCAGCGGCGCTTCATTAATCGGCGAGCCCTTGATGGAATAAAACGGTTGGCGCTCCATCAGCGACTTCAACTTGTCGGCCAGAGAACTCTTACCACCCCCCACCGGACCCAGCAGATAGAGGATCTGCTTCTTTTCTTCCAACCCCTGTGCCGCATGACGGAAAAAGGACACGATCTGCTCAATCGCCTCTTCCATGCCATAGAAGTCGTCGAACGCAGGATAACGTTTGATAATTTTGTTGGAAAAAATTCTTGAAAGACGGGAACACTTAGCGGTATCGACGAACTCCGGCTCGCCAATCGCCAACAATAAACGTTCTGACGCCGTTGCATAAGCGCTGGGTTCGGCTTTGCAAATTTCGAGATATTCCTGGAGGGTTAACTCCTCTTCTTGAGCCGCGTCAAACCGTTCTTGAAAATGTTCGAATACACCCATTGCTAGCGCTCCTTTGCTGCGATTCGCGGTGCGAACTCAACAGAAAGTACAATTGACTTCATATTTGATCCTAGACGAGCATCACAGTTTCGCCAGTTATCCAAATTTTATAAGGATCAGTGGTCGAATCCGTGCTACAGGCGGTTTTTAGAGGAAAGTTGTCGGACAACGCCTTGGAAAAAAGCGTCTCCAGGAAGTGAATCAAGTTACATGACAACTTGATCTAACATCTCCTAATCAGGCATAGGGGTTAGCCTGTTCTGAGGAGAGTACCCGAATGAACTCACCGCTTTCAAGACAAATCGCGGTGAGTTCTCGACCCCAGACGCAACCGGTATCCAGCGCAAGAATTTCCCTCGAGCTCGTGTGTCCTTCTATCGCTGCCCAATGTCCGAACAGCAGCTTCAACCGTAACGGATTATCGGCTCGCATCTCGTACCAGGGTGTCCATTCAGGCGGCGCATCATCCACCGCACCTTTGTGGCTGAAATCCAAGCGGCCCCGCTCGTCGATAAGCCGCATTCTCGTCAGGTAGTTTGTTATCGCACGCCAGCGATCCATACCCACCAGATTATCGTTCCATAAATCCGGCTTGTTGCCATACATCGTTTCGAAAAAGGCAACGTGGCCGTCACCTCGAACGATCGTCTCCAGTTCCCGCGCGAGTAACTCCGCCTTTTCCAGCGACCAGATATGCGGAATACCCGCATGAGCCATCACGTAACCAAGTTCGTCATCACGCACCAGGAAAGGTTGCTGGCGCAGCCAATCGGCGATGTCCCCGATGTCGTCCGCCGCCAACACATCTGAGAATGTGTCCGTTCGGGTGAGCTTATGACCACCGATATGAATCGCCAGTAGATGCAGATCATGATTACCAAGCACCGTCACCGCGGCGTCCCCCAATGAACGGACAAGACGCAGCACTTCGAGTGATGCCGGGCCGCGGTTAACCAGATCTCCGAGGAACCACAGCCGATCGCGATTTCCATCAAAATCGATCTTCTCAAGCAGCCCACAAAGCTCGACATAACAGCCCTGCACGTCACCTATAGCGTATGTCGCCATATCGTCTTTCGCTCGGGTTCAGCGTAGGAGCATTGTACGGTTTATTGAGCTGGGTCTTCGGGAAGAAGGGGTGAGGGAG
>SMWK01000053.1 GCA_004356895.1 Gammaproteobacteria bacterium | reverse complement strand
GGAGGTAGTGTCACGTCTTTTCTGCAGTTTTCGATTGGCCAGGCGACAGCTCAGCCATCTGGTCATCCTTTTGAAAGCGAATTGTGGTGGTCTGCGAACAGAAAGGGAAACTCCAATGGAGCTTCGTGTCTGCGACCGGCGAGTGACAGTGACAGCGCGCTGAGAATCGAGCCTTGAACTTCAGAGATCACCAAGCTAACGAAAGGCAGGCGAGTTTATAGAAGGGGTATCGCATAATCGTTCGGGATGTTCGTAGTCGATCCGTACGGGCTGATGACTCTGATAGGATCGTTTTGCGGCATGGCCGATAATCACCGGGATCAATCCATCCTGCCCATCAACCGACGCGGGTTGGTCATGACGAATACAGTCGCAAAAGCTTCTAAGTTCGGCCAGGTAGGACGCCTGGTAACGGTCTAAGAAAAAGTGCATGGGTTTTTCGTTAGTCACCGCGTCCGCTGTGGACAATTCGGTCTGTGTAGCACTGACATTTTGGGCCAGCATTTTGCCTCGACTGCCAAATACTTCCACTCGCTGATCGTATCCGTACACAGCTTGGCGACTGTTATCGATAACGCCCAAGGCACCATTGGCGAATGTCAACTGTATCACCGCCGTATCCACATCCCCCTGTTGAGCTAATGTCGGGTCAATCAACACCGCACCCGTGGCATAGACTTCGGTGATTTCGCTGCCCACCAGAAATCGCGCCATATCGAAATCATGAATGCTCATATCGAGAAAAATGCCGCCCGAGCTGACAATATAGCTGCGAGGTGGCGGCTCCGGATCTCTCGACGTGATGTGAATAATGTGGGGGTCTCCAATACCGCCCTCCTGTACGACACGCTTGACCTTGGCGAAGTTGGGATCGAAACGGCGATTAAATCCGACTTGAAGAATCACCTTTGCTTGTTCTACCGCCGCCAACGCTTGTTGAATGGCGAGTATGTCAAGGGCAAGGGGTTTTTCACAAAATATATGTTTGCCCGCCGCGGCTGCTTCGATGATAAGCGGAACATGAGTTGGGGCAGGCGAACAGATTAAGACCGCGTCAATCGTGGGATCCTTGAAAATGGACTGAACATCATCGCCACTAACCGCTATCGATAACGCATTTACCCAAGCTGAATCGAGGTTGATATCAACGATCGCCTTGAGTCTGATTTGGTGGATGTGTCGGATGATGTTTTCGGCATGACGCTTACCAATTCGACCCGCCCCTATAATACCGACACAGATCGTGTTCTCCTTTTGATTATTCATTGCGCGACTTGTATGGACATAAACCATTTCTTGGCAGCCACGCGGACGGCCCGAGGTCTTGCTGAGACTGAAGTCACACAGGGTCTCCTAACTCAATTTGATCTGCTTTTCCACATAATCCGATTGAACCCCACTTTTGCCGGAACCGCGGCCATAATAATTCCATTCTGGAAAATTAAAGTCCGAAGTGATTGACCGCGGAGACAGAATCATCACCTTAAGAAACTGCTCTAAATTAGGCGTATTGTAAACGTTCACGTCAAATCCCCATCTTTTAAGCTGATGCAGCAATGCTGAACACTTCTCCAATTTCCAGCTGATGGAAAAGCGATTGATCCCCCAGCCTTTTAACAGCGTTAGAATATTCTTGGCTACTTTGGGTAGAGAGAAGACCAAGGGACAGATAAAATCAACCGGGGCTTGTATGACAGCATTGGGAAACGCTTCCGCCAACATTCCAAATCCGCTTTTTTTAAGCACATCTATGTCGCCGTTCAGCCAAACACGCTCATCCGTAAAACCCTGCTTTTTTAGTTGCCTTAGGGTGTTACGCAACACCGTCTTCTTCGCTTTAAAATCGACTTTGACCCCCTTACCATGTTGTTGAAACTCGACCAACAACTCATTCAATGGCAGATCGGTCTTTTCGAATGACAGTGTTTCATCTTGCAGCGTACTATCATGTTGCAATAGTACGGATCCATCTTCATGCACCGCCTGTACGTCCACCTCGCCCCATTGGATGGGAGAAGAGAGGAACTGTTGCATGTTTTTCCGATCATTAATCCCATGCCAAACCAAGTCAATGTACGGAGGCAGATCCTCTTCATGCACCAGTTCGCGTAATTCATAGGTACTACCTTTCTCCACTACGGCAGTCACGGGTCTGTCGTTTGAGCGATAAACCGTATCCGCTTGAAGCAGTAAAACGTCGCGAGTATCTTTTTCTCTGGCAATGGCGTCGAGTGATTGCGTTTCACTGTCGACAAAACAAATCACGTGATATCCAAGATTCCGAAAATAGGACAGACTTTCTACAGCCGACTCAGAGGGCGAGTTATGCTTGGGGAAGTAGATCAATTCGCTGGGCACCTTCCACTCATAATCTTTGCCAAATTTGGTAAGTACCTGGATGGTTTTTTTCTGCATGTCTTGAGAGCAGATATTTTTCAATCCCACTGCAGTCCTGGGTTGCATCTGAAACCAACAAACGGTTTCAATCACCCCCTTCATCGGCCGCATTTGTACCCGCATAGATTTACGGTATCGCGTGTACCAAGAAAGAAAGGCCTTTTTCTGTTCAGGTAACAATTGATATTCCGTCAGGAATGAAGACAACAAGTCCTCATGGATTTTGATTTCTGCCGGCTTTAACCGGTAAAAATAATGGGTGCCTTGCAATTGGTCGAAGGTGCGCAATGCTCTAAAAAGCTGATATTGCATATCGTTAATGCAACCATCGATATCAAAGATCAACATCAAATTCCTATCTGGATACTGTTCTTTCATGTATCCATAATGCAGGCTCAATGCTTTCATCCAATTATTCATTAGTTGCAACCAAATCTGTTGTTTGAACGGTTGAAGGGGAGCGGTGTAAATTGAGCAACATATGTTCTTTAAGTTCAGTTATCCGCTGATCGTCTCGGCAGGCGTTGATGGCATCTTTCGTGCGCCACGAGGAAAGGGGTCGAGTGTGATACACTGAGATGAAAAGGCCAAGGGGCAAGGGTCGGCAATGTTGCCAGCCGCATTCTTGGCGCATATCCGCATCCTCGAACACCTGCTTTTCGCCCGACTTACACGCGACTAGTTTAGACTGACAATGTGCTGAGAGGAAATGGCGGCGGCCTGCAGCATCGCCATGTGCAATGTCGGGCTTTCGCTGGCGGGTAAGGCCGATCGATATACGGTCTAGTCGACAAATCATTGTCGATCTCGTTCAGAACGAGATCGAAGGGAACAAGGGGGACCGGGGAAAAAAGCCATTCATTCATAACGAAAAATGACGGAGGACGCGAAAACTATGGACAAAATAAAAATCGCCGTTGTCGGCGTTGGTAACTGTGCCAGTTCTCTCATACAGGGTATCCGCTATTACCAGGGGAAGAGCGCGCAAGATGCTATCGGCCTAATGCATTGGGAGATTGGCGGATACGAGCCGGGTGACATAGAAGTCGTTGCCGCCTTCGATATCGATGCTCGCAAAGTCGGCGTCGACCTGAGCGAAGCTGTTTTTGCTCCGCCCAACTGCACGATAGTTTTCTGTGCTGATATCCCTACCGGCGTCATCGTGCGGATGGGCAATATTCTGGACGGTTTTTCTGACCACATGAAAAACTATCCTGAAAAGCGAACCTTTGTCCTCGCCGAAGAGCCGGAATCCAGCGAAGCAGATATCGTCAAGGTGCTTGAGGAATCTGGCGCGGAAATCCTCTTGAATTACCTGCCGGTCGGCTCCGAGGAAGCGACACGCTTTTACACCGGTTGCGCCTATAAAGCGGGGCTGGCTTTCATCAACAATATCCCGGTTTTCATCGCCAGCGATCCCGAGGGACGGTGGGTACGTCATTTTGAAGAGGCCGGTTTACCCATCATCGGTGACGACATCAAAGCCCAGTTAGGGGCGACTATTACCCACCGCGTACTGACCGACCTTTTTGCCAAACGCGGGGTCAAGCTGGAGCGCACTTACCAGCTCAACACCGGCGGGAACACCGACTTTCTCAACATGCTGAACCACCACCGTCTGGCGTCCAAGAAAGTGTCCAAGACCGAGGCGGTGCAGGCAGTAACCGCCTTACGTATGGAAGAAGACAACATCCATATCGGTCCCAGTGACTATGTGCCCTGGCAGAATGATAACAAGGTCGCCTTCATACGCATGGAGGGCAAGCTGTTCGGCAACATACCGATGAACCTCGAGATGCGGTTATCGGTTGAAGACTCGCCCAACTCGGCAGGCGTGGCCATTGATATGATTCGTTGCGCCAAACTAGCGCTCAATAGAGGTCAGGGCGGCATTCTGGAAGGACCATCGGCCTATTTCTGCAAACATCCTCTACGCCAGTTCACCGATGATGAAGCCTTCCAGATGATGGAACTTTTTATCCGCGGAGAGTGAGACGATCGGCATGAAGTGCCTGATCATCGCCGCTGGTAAGGGTAGCCGGCTGCAACACAGGGGCGATAGCAAGCCCCTCATCCCCATCCTGGGCGTTCCCCTGATTGAACGTGTCATCCGCACTGCCGTGGAAGCTGGTGCGGATGAGTTTTATGTCGTCATCGGCTACCAGGGCGAGCGGGTTCGCCTTTTTCTCGAAGGGCTGGCAGAACGTCTCGCGATTGGGATCACTCCCCTGGTGAATGGCGATTGGGAAAAGGAAAACGGACTTTCAGTACTCAAGGCCCGAGACGTTTTGCACGAACCGTTTTTGCTGCTCATGGCGGATCATCTCTTTGATCCCGACCTGGTTCGCCCGTTGACAACACTGAAGCTGGGGGATAGGGAGATCGCGCTCGTGGTGGACGGCGACACCAGCAACCCGCTCATCGACCTGGAGGATGTCACCCGAGTGAAGGTGGAAGATGATAGCTCGATGGAAGGCAAAAAGATCCGGAATATCGGTAAGGGACTCGCCGACTTCAATGGTTTCGATACGGGAATTTTCCTATGCTCCCCCGCCATCTTCAAGGCGCTGGAGCGAAGCAACGAAAAAGACGGCGACGCGACACTGTCCGCAGCGGTACGGATCCTGGGCGCTGAAGGGTGCGCCAAAGCAATCCTGATGGATGGCTTCTGGATCGATGTGGACGATCCCGCGGCCTTCAAAAGGGCGGAGAGAGCCCTGCTGGACCGTCTCCGAGACAAGCCGACCGACGGGCCGGTTGCGCGTTACTTGAACCGCCCTATCTCGGTGCGGATTTCCCGGCACTTGGTGAAACGTAATGTAACGCCGAATCAGATCTCCGTGTTCTCGTTTCTGTGCTCTGTGCTTGCTGCCGGACTGTTTGCGATTGGAGGGTATGTTGCCTTGTTCCTGGGTGGTGTCATGGCTCAGTTCGCCTCAATCATCGACGGTTGTGACGGTGAAGTGGCGCGGCTCAAGTACCAAAGCAGCGACTTTGGCGGCTGGTTCGATGCGGTGCTGGACCGTTACGCCGACGCCTTCCTGCTATTCGGCTTAACCTGGCACTTGCTGGCAGTCGAAGCGAACGGCTGGGTCCTGTTCGCTGGTTTCATGGCTATTATCGGTTCGTTCATGCTGAGTTACACGGCAGACAAGTACGATAATCTAATGCGCGACCGGATTAGAGCCGGAGGCAAGACCGGCTTGCGGATGGGGCGTGACGTGCGCGTGTTCCTCATCTTTCTGGGCGCGTTGGCCAATATGGTGTTGCCGATACTGGTTTTGATCGCCGTCCTGATGAATCTTGAAACCCTACACCGGGTGAGCGTTGCGCGTCATGAACAGCATTGATTGCGCCAAGCAGAAAATCCGCGCGGTGATCGCGGGCTCGCAAGTGCCTGAAGATCCCCGTCACGCCGACAACACTCTGGAATGGCTTTTGCGCCTGGAACCGGATGCCGGCGACGCCTTGCAGTTGGCCGCGCTGGCTCACGACATCGACCGGGCAATCGAGGAGGTGAAGGTGAGACGAGAGGATTTCGACGATTACGACGCTTTCAAGGCAACCCACGCCCGCCACGGTGCGGAACTGTTGCGCCCGATTCTAACCGCATGCGGCGTGGCACGGGACATTACAGACGAGGCCTGCCGCCTGGTGCAGGTCCACGAGGTGGGCGGCGAACCCCAGGCCAATCTGCTCAAGGATGCAGACAGTATTTCCTATTTCGATGTCAACCTGCCGCTTTATTTTCAGCGTGAAGGTTGGGATGAAACCAAGCGGAGATCACACTGGGGTTACCGTCGGCTAACTCCAAGAGCGAAAGATATCGTCAAACACATCGACCACGAGGACGAGGAACTGGCGCGCCTGCTACGAGAGGTGATTCATGAAGGCGACCGCTGACGCCGTCCTCACGTACCACCTTTTCACGCGGAGCTACAATGGCACCTCGACGCCGGCGCGAAGCGCGTAGTAAATGGTGCCGCACCTTTGACAAAGATGCTTCGCGAAAATTGGGGTTGGCCACGAATGCCTAGCGCATCGGTCCGGGTTGGTCTGAGGCGGGTTTGAAGTATCGCAAGTTTTGTGTGGGTACGCCTTCGTTGCCATACGCAGTCCAGGTGGTGAAACCGAGAAGCTGTTTCTGCCGCTCATCCAGCAGCTCTTCCACCTCTGCACGCAGTGAGTAGGGGTAATTGACCAACGGTCTGATCATAGGTGCGACCATATTGTTGGTGACGCCGATACGGTACTCGTCCTGGGTCCTGTTCGCGCCGGTCGCATGCCAGGTTCGACCATCCCATAGGACGACGGATCCTACCGGCATTTCAGCCGGCACCGCGTCGGCAAAGTCATGGTGAAAGTCGGGCTGCAGACCGGACAGATGGCTACCAGGCACAAATACCGTCGCGCCGTTCTCGGCCGTGAAATCCGTTACCGCCCAGATGAGCGTGACCATGCAGGGTGGAAATAGATAGTCCCGTTGTACAGTCGTGTTGCCCATCTCCGATCTTTCGAGCCCGTTTTCTCCGAGACAGGTGTACGTTAGCGGGTCCTGCGCGATGGTGGGAGTCCAGAACTGATCCGAATGCATCTTCATCCGGCTGGTCGCGGGACCTGCTATCGGCGCATTTGAGCAGGAGAGGATGAAGTCAGGTCCAAGCACGTGGGTGCATAGATCCAAGCTTGTCTGGGAGCAGGTCAATAGTTCCAGAAACACTTCGCCTTTGTTGATGACGTTCGCAACCCACTGCGTATTACCATCCTGCACGAAGGCCTGACCGGCATTACGTTCGGCCTTCGCCTGCTCGAGCACCCGCTGCCTAACACGTTCCACCAGATCGATCGGTGCCACGTCCCGCACGATGCAATAACCGAGGTTATCCAGATCGTGGCGAGCTTTTTCGAGGTCGGTAGTGGGGGTGGCTCCCATGTTCACGTGCTGGGCCTCCGTTGCGTTGAGTCAAGGGCGGATAATAGTACCTTCCCGTGCGTTAAACTCCTGACCCCTGGTTTCGAGAATATTCCACATGAAGACGACCGAGCAACGGCTGCAGCGGCTGGAAGACATAGAAGCGATCAAGGCACTGAAAGCCGAGTACTGTGCTTACTGCGATGACCATTACAACCCGGATGGGATTGCGTCTTTGTTTGTTCCCCGAGGTGTCTGGGATGGCGGTTTCATGGGGCGGTTCGAGGGCATGGAGGCCATACGTGAACATTTTTCAGGGGTGAGTTCGATCATGGGGTTTGCCATCCATTACGTGACCAATCCGTTGATCACGATCACCGATGACGACCCCGATACCGCCACAGGGCAATGGTACCTGTGGCAACCCTGCACCCAGACAACCCGACGCGAGACCGCCTTGTGGCTGGCTGCTCGCTACCAGGAAACCTATGCAAAAACGGACCTGGGCTGGCGTTTTGTCGAGATGATCATCTACCCCAGAATGTTCGCGCCCTACGACAAGGGCTGGGCAGAGGTACCGTTTCTGACGGGTGGGCCGCGAGAGGCCGGGAACTAATGATGTTGGTGTCGGGACAGTTGCACAGGTTTGTGTAACCCGAGCATCGATGCTAGTCCAGTAGATGGCTGCTTGTGGCCGTAAAGCGACTGACGAACCAAGATTCTGTACGCCTGCTCTTTGTTGCGGTGCAGCAGTAATTGCTATCCCGGATAGCGCGCGTTGAGTTGAGAGTAAAGTGCTTGCGGAACTTCGCCGGCGGCACACTCGATGTCCTGAAGAATCTCGATTAGATGCTCGTTATCTTCCCGACCTGACCACAGTTTCTGGTATTCGCCGGTTTTGTAGCCATGATCCTGACGGAAATTGTTGAGCACGTTTTTGCCGATGTAGAGCCTGAAAAGTTCTGTCAGAGACATCGGCAGGGCTTCGAGCAAACGCTGAAACGGCTCGAGTCGGAATAACCGTTGGGAGAGGCTCGACTCAGCAAGCGCTTCAACCGCGGCTCGGAATTGTGCTACATCACCTGAGTTCAACTGGTTGGCCGTAGCGGCTACCGTTGTTTCAACAGCAAACATCGCCTCACCCACCGACTCGTCCAACTTGCCCGTGCGAATGAGGTCGCTCAATCCGAAGTGCCAGATATCCACGATCTCGAGCTTCACCTGATCGAGATCCGGGATCTGCTTTTTCCACCACTTCCAGCCAAAATGATCTAACAGCTCTGCACACTCTACCCAGATGGCTCGATAGTACTCGTAACCCTGGGTACGCCACTCGGGGTGCACCTGGACATTGTGTGCGTTCTGCATCTCCGCCATGGTCCGCACCATGGCCATCGCATCATCCTGATTCATGTCTGGTGGAGTCATCTCATTGTTATTGTGATAGATCGGTCTCGATGATTGTATCGCGAACGTTTGAAGGGAATGAGGTATTCTTAGCGTATGGCCAAAAGCCCCACCACTGCTTTGGTGATGCATCCCGTCGTTCGCGAAGAGCTCGTGCGCGACGACCACTTGCAACGACTGGAGCGTGCTGTCCGGTTGATCAGTGCCACGCCGTTCCGTGACCCCCAAGAGATCGGCGAGGACATGGCACATACCGAAGTGCTGATCACCAGTTGGGGTTGCCCGCGCATCGACGCCGAGATCATCGACCAGCTCCCACGACTGAAACTCATCGCGCACCTGGCGGGTAGCGTGAAGGGATTCCTGGACGACAGTGTCTGGCGACGCGGGATCCTCGTTACCAATGCGGTGGCTGCTAACGCGGTTCCTGTTGCGGAGTACACCCTCGGCGCCATCCTGTTCGCCAACAAACATGTCTTCCAGCTCAACCAGTTTTACGTTGACCATCACGAGAACCGTGCTCCCTGGAGCAAAGAAGCACCCAATGTTGGCAACTATGGTAAAACCATCGGAATCGTAGGCGCCTCTCATGTCGGCCAGCTTGTTATCGAACACTTGCGTCGGTTTGACCTGCAGGTTCTTCTTTACGATCCCTACGTGACACCGCTTGCCAGCCGTGACCTGGGTGCATCGAAGGTTGGGTTGTCCGAGCTTGTATCAAGGTCTGATGTCGTGAGTCTGCATGCGCCGTTGTTGACCGATACCCGGCACATGATCGGCGCGCGCGAGCTTGCCCTGATGCGAGATGGCGCAACTTTGATCAACACGGCCCGCGGCGGCCTGGTGGATCAGGCGGCATTGGTGAGCGAACTCGAAAGAGGTCGCCTCTTTGCTATTCTCGACACGACCGAACCCGAAGTACTGCCCGACGATTCTCCACTCTACACATTACCTAACGTGTTTCTGACTCCCCACATTGCCGGCTCGTTGGGCAACGAAACGCAACGGCTCGCCGACTACATTGTGGCCGAGATCGAACGTTTCGCCAAAGGCGCTGCGCTCAAACACCTCGTCAAGCGGGAACACTTAGCGCACCTCGCCTGACAGAAACCGTCCTCTTGGTTGATGAAGAGCCCGACGACGGGTTAGATTGTTTCGCCTACATATCACACCGCAAACGCGGCGGCTCACCATTGGGGTAACGCATGGATTTATCCTACAGTTCGCAACACCAGTCCTTTCAGGAAGAGGTACGCGACTTCCTGGAGTCACACGCGGAGCAAGCCGCTGAAGCAGGTGGCTTACGCACTGAGAAGGGACTCGCCTGGCAGCAGACCCTGATCGAACACGGCTATACCGCACGCACTATCCCGAAACAGTACGGCGGTTTTGGTGCCGAGCCGGACATCCTGAAAACCCGCATCATCGCAGAAGAGTTTGCTACGGCGGGTGTGAGTCCGGGCCTTGGCGGCCAGGGAATATCCATGCTGGTACCGACACTTCTGGAAGTGGGCACCGAGGAGCAAAAACAGGCATTCATCAAACCTACACTGCACGGCGAAATGTTGTGGTGCCAGGGTTACTCGGAGCCGGGCGCCGGTAGCGATCTCGCCAGCCTCACAACGAGTGCCGTGTTGGATGGAGACGAGTGGGTGGTCAACGGGCAGAAAACCTGGACCAGCACCGCTCACCTCGCAGACTGGATTTTCTGTCTGGTTCGCACCGAGCCGGACGCTCCGAAACACCAGGGTATCTCGTTTTTACTGTTTCGCATGGACAGCCCGGGTATTGAAGTCCGCCCGCTGGTAGATATGACGGGTGCAGCTAACTTCAACGAAGTGTTCTTCACGGACGTTCGGGTACCCAAACACCAGATAGTCGGACAGCGAGGCGAAGGCTGGCAGGTCGCTAACGCCATCCTCGGCTTTGAGCGCGACTCACTCGCCGACCCCAACATCACGCTGCAGCGATTCAATGCACTGATTGATCTGATGAAAAGCGAGACTATCAATGGCCAACGACTCATCGATCATCAGATGTATCGTGACCGGCTGATGAAAATTCAAGGTCGGGTGATGGCTCTGCGTTTTAACGATTTGCGCATTCTTTCTTCGCGTCTGACCAAAAAAGACACCCGCCTTGCCCGCTTGATTGTGAAGCTGCAAGGTACGGAGTTGCGCCACGATCTCGAAAGCCTCGGCATCGATGCCATGGGGGAACTGGGTCTCGCCTACGGCGACAACCCCTACCTGCGTGACAAAGGCTCCTGGCAGATTCATTACATGTACTTCTTAGGCTTGATCATCGGCGGCGGCACTGCGCAGATTCAGAAGAACATCATCAGCGAACGCGGTCTCGACCTGCCGCGGGAACCCAAAGTAGAAAAGAAGAGCTAACCGATCATGGAATTCGGACTGTCTGAAGAACAAACCCTGCTGCAGGACAGCATCAATCGCTTTCTGGACGAACAAGCCCCGTTGCAACGGGTTCGCCTTTTTGCCGAAACCCCCGATTACACCGACATCTGGCAGGGCCTGACCGAGCTCGGCATTCCGGCGCTGCTCATACCCGAAAATGCGGGTGGTGTCGGTCTCGGAACGCTGGAAGCAGCACTGGTCGCCGAAGCACTTGGCAATCACACCACGCCTGTGCCATTTCTCGGTAGCGCAGTCATGGCACCCCGGGCACTGGCTCTTGCAGGTGGAGACTTTGCTGAACTGCTCGGGCAAATCGCTGCAGGTGCCACAACCGTCGGAATCGCCGTGGGTGAAACCATCGCCGCGCGGGATAACGCCGGTGTAACAGGTGATGGCAGCAAACTCGACGGTAAAGCCCTTTTCGTGCTTGATTTCGATGCTGATCTTTACCTGGTTGCCGATTCCGACCACCGTCTGTATCTCGTCGAGCGCGAAGCGAAAGGGCTTTCGCGCACGGATCTTGAAACGGTGGATAAGACGCGTCCCACGGGAGAGCTTAAATTCGACAAAACCCCAGCAACACTCTTGAGCGAAGATCCCGAAGTGCTTGCGCAGGTCATCGACATCGGTCGGGTCATGTTGGCGGCGGATACGTTGGGTGCTGCGCAAAACATGCTCGATCAGGCCGTCGCTTACGCCAAGGAGCGTGAGCAGTTCAACCGACCCATCGGTTCATTCCAGGCCGTGAAACATATGTGTGCCGAGATGGTTGCGGGCCTCGAACCGTGCCGGGCGCTGGTCTGGTATGCCGCTTACGCGATAGACAACGTACCGGCAGACGCGCGGCTCACCGCCTGCCACAGCAAAGCACATTGTGCGGAAGTGGGCGCATTCGTCGCCAAAACGGCCACCGAGGTGCACGGTGGTATGGGCTTCACGGATCTTGTGGGGCTGCATTACTGGTTCAAACGTATTGGCTACAACCGCCAGATGCTCGGCGCGCCTGAACTGGTC
>SMWK01000052.1 GCA_004356895.1 Gammaproteobacteria bacterium | reverse complement strand
GGTCCCTCGTGTTGGCACCGCTTTCCTTGAATGCTTCATTGGTCACCATCCAGCCCATGTGCGCCTTCCAGAATCCCTGGGTCTTCGGCGAATGGATGTCTTTGTCGGTTTCGGTATCGCGATGGTGCGAGCGATGGTGCGATACCCACCAAAGCGGTCCGCCTTCCATTGCCATACAACCCGCGAGAGCAAATCCGAACTGCATGACGCGACTTGTCTTGAATGACCGATGGGCCAGCAACCGATGATAGCCAGCGGTAATTCCCAGCCCTCGCCCGACGTACATCACCACCAGTACGATGATGGCCGGGGTGCTCACGCCGGTGTAGAGCACGGCAAAACAACCAAGGTGAAGCGTCAACATCACCGCCGCCACCGCATATACACTGGGATTAGTCGTTGATTCGCTCAATGGGTTACTTAGATCCTACTGTCGTTCTTTAGAGGCGCTCAGCCTAATGGCTTTGCGGCGCAGTGCAAGTAGAAATACATGACACGAAAAACCGACACAGCCGCTACGGCTCCCTAGGCACCTGCTGCATCACGCCTGAAGGCTAGCGGGTCTCAAAATGAGACCGCTTCCATGGAGCACAGGGATGCGCACTGCGTACGCAACCATTTTCCGAAGGAAAATGTGAGGTTTTCGAAGAAAACCTTGGAGTAAAAATGCCAGGATGGCATTTTTAGGACCGCTAACAGTCTATCGAACGAATAGAATATCGATCGTGCCCAAGACCGGAGATCAATTGCCATCCGGACTTCTTTGCGGAAGCGTTGTGGATTCGAACGATAGAATGAAACCAATTAAGATCGACCCGATGGCGACGGTACCAGCAGATTATCAGTCTCCCCATTTGCGAACTCATGAATAGTCCGGGTAGATGGGCAATCCTGGTCGTCGCCGGCTACTGAGGCGCTGGATGCTTCGAGCTATACGTTATCTGCTTGTATTAACCGCCGTGTTGGCGATTCTGCTGACCAGTGGCTATCTCGGGGCTGCCTCGCTGATCGGTGCATTGGCGCCACTGTTCGCGGAAACACTGGGTCTGGATGATCTTTCCATCACCACAAGTCGACCCGGACTTAATTCCATTGAGATAATGACCTTTCGAGTACGTACCAACGGGGCAGAGGTCAAGGGGGTTTCTGGCGAGCTGACTTACGATCTCCTGGAGTTGCTCGACGGTAAGTTCCAATCCCTGCGGTTCTCAACCGTAGCGGTGACTGTCAACCCGAGTACGCCCCCTGCGGACGGTACTGATATGAGCGACTCAGGCAGCCCACCTCTCCCGGCAGCAGTGTTCGCAATAATTCCGGTAGCTGAGCTAACCATTGATTTTCTGACGCTCTCCATCCCGCGTCTCGACTTTCTCGGTCGCGGCTCGATGCAACTCGCAAACGGTCGGCTGGTCTTCGCGATGATCGGCCTGCAACCTGCCCAAGCCGAGCACTTCAAGATCGAAGGCGAAGTGGACGACACCGGCGCTATCCAGGTGAGTTTCTTCGATGTAAATTCACTTGACCATCCATTCCTAACCGTCGACTCCACCGTCAACCCACTTGCCAGTGCACAAGTCTCCATCGACACAAGCTTCGAACTCACCAACTACGCGCTGCAACTCGCAGCCGAGCTCACTGGCGCCCCACAGGGCAAAGGAACGTTGCGGGGCAAGGTACATACAGAGCTACCCTGGCCCCTGACCGACACCTCCCTCGACGAGGTGGTTTTGAACGGCACTTTCCACCTCAACTGGCAGGATGCGGAAGATCGTTTGCAGTTGCGAAATCTGCATGGAGGTTTTGTTGGACAACTCGACTCGATTGATGCGGTGCTGGAAGGAGGTGTCCTCGAAGTCGGCGGATCCGCCCTGTCGATGACGTTTCCACCCGGTTATCCCGTCGCTTATCGAAACGGGATAATAACCATGGGTGCGGGCCTGGCTTTCACGGTAACCATGGGGGAGGTGACCTCACACGGCAATTTCCGTTCGCTCGAGGCTCAGTTGCAGCCAGCGTTGATTGTCGATCTCGATACAGACTTGAGCATAAGCGGGTTTGATCTGGAGGCTAATGGCCGAGCCATTGTGCATGCTGAAATGGGATCCGGCGGCGAGCTGCTGGCGGGCAACGTCGCGCTGATGGTGGGCGATATCGATCTGGTAGCAACATTCGACCATCACTTCTCAGAAGAACGCGGGAATCTGTCATCCAATCCGGAAATTACGGTCACAACCCCGTTATTGGCGGGTGTGTTTGAAACCTGGACACAACCCTACGATGTGACGGCGGGTCAGATCACCGCGAAGGTGGACCTTGCCTGGTTTCGGGATAAGCCCCTGCGGGCCGAGTTCTCATTGTCTATATCCGAGCTGGACGGTGTCTACGACGAATACCTCTTCAACGGTATCTCTGGCAACCTGCTCGTTCACGTAACAGGCGCGGATGTCGAACTAGCTCCGTCGCCTATTACCATCAAGTATACCGACGTCGGATTGAAATTGACCGACATATCCCTCGAAGCTGCCTGGCGAAACGACCTGTTGAGAGTAAAAGGCATGGAGATGCAGCTTCTAGGCGGAAGTGCTGTGTTCAGTCCGATAACTTTCGCAGGCGATGAAACACCCACCACGATCGACGTGGAACTAAAAGGGCTTAGTCTTGCCGAAGTGTTAGCGTTGGAAGGCGAGGACATCAGTGGTACGGGAGTGTTGAATGGTCGGCTTCCCATACGGATCGACAAAGGCCTGGTCAGCATGACAAATGGGCAACTCACCGCTGAGGCCCCTGGCGGGACCATACGGCTCGCGACGGACTTCGGTGCATCAACCGGGCAGCTGGGGCTCGATTTTGCACTATCAGCCTTGACCAATTTCAGTTACAGCAAACTGGACATCAGGGCCGATTACGCCGAAAACGGAGATCTCGCCCTCGCGGTGAATTTGCAAGGCACGAACCCCGATGTGGAAAAAGGTCGAGCGATCCTTTACAACCTCACCATCAACGAGAACGTTCTAGTTTTACTGGAATCACTACGTGCCCAGAACGCGATTATCGACAGAGTCGAGCGCGGAATTTTAAAGAAATAAGGCTGAAGATAATGCAGAAAACCGGTTTGATCAGGGCTTCTATCGCGGCTCTCGCGCTTGTCGTTCTGTTTGCTTGCACACCAACCGTGAAGGTTTCGACGGACGAACCCATCACCATTAATTTAAACGTGAATATCAAACACGAAATTCTCGTCAAAATAGACAAGGATCTCGATGACCTGTTTGACGAAGACAGCGAGTTGTTTTAGCTATGAAACGCATAATCAAAGTTTTATTACTCTCCGTGGGACTGTTTGTTTCCGTCGCCGTTTTTGCAGCTGACGTCAACACGGCCAAAAACCAGGGGCTTATCGGCGAACGTGCCGACGGTTACCTGGGGGTTGTCGACCCATCCGCTGCAGGTGACGTAAAAGCGCTGGTACGAGAGATCAACGGCAAACGCCGAGCCGAGTATGAACGCATCGCCAAGGCCAACAGCATCTCGCGGCAGGAAGTAGAGTCACTCGGCGGCAAGAAAACCATCGCGAAAACTCGAGCGGGGGGATGGATTTATCGCACAAAGTGGGAGAAGAAGTAGCAAACAACCCGCATACAGGGGGTTTCAGATCGTCGTTTTTAATGCCAAATTGCCATGGCTGACGCACTAGACAGTGTCGCTGTATACTAGCGGGCTAGATTCCTGAGGAGGCTTTCCATGCGGCATCTTTCCGTAATTTTGGTGTGCTTGACGCTGTCGTCAACGGCCTGGGCGCTGAGCCCGAACGATCGGGTCGACAACTTCGAGCTGCTCGACCAGACCGGTATGTCTCACGAGCTCTACTACCTGTCCGACGCCAAGGCTGTTGTGCTCATGTCACACGGTAACGGATGCCCCGTGGTGCGTGATGCAATACCGCAATTCAAAGCGGTCCGTGCTGCATACGAGAAGCAAGGCGTGGCATTCCTCATGATCAACTCGAACCTCGGCGATAGCCGCGAAGCGATCGCCAAAGACGCACTCGAACTTGGGATCGACACGCCGATCCTGATGGACGAAACGCAGATCATCGGCGAGTCGTTGGGATTGGAGCGAACCGCTGAGGTGTTTGTGATCAACACCAGCAACTGGCAGTTGGCTTATCGAGGTTCGCCCGGCGGACTCGAAGACACACTGGACAGCCTGCTCGCTGGTGAAATGGTGAAAGTAGCAAAAACGCAAGCACCGGGTTGCATTATCGATTTCCCCGAACAGGCGCGCCAGGACGAACACGCGCAAATATCCTACGCCGAAGACATCGCTCCGATCCTCATCAAAAACTGCGTGAGCTGCCACCGTGACGGTGGCATTGGTCCCTGGGCGATGTCGGACTACAACATGGTGCGCGGTTTCTCGCCGATGATGCGCGAAGTGATTCGTACCAAACGCATGCCTCCGTGGCACGCGGATCCCAAACACGGCAAATTCAGCAACGACCGTTCACTGAGTGCCAAAGAGATCCAAACAATCGTACATTGGATTGAAGCAGGCTCTCCACGAGGTGAGGGTCCCGATGTACTCGCCGAGTATCGACCCGAGTGGGCAGAATGGGCGCTCGGCGAACCCGATCTGATCATTGATGTTCCACCGTACGACATCCCGGCAACGGGCGTGGTCGAATATCAATTCCCCACGGTGAAAAACCCACTCGATCACGACGTGTGGATACGTGCGGGTGAGATCTTGCCTGGCAGCCGGGCAACCTTACATCACGTGATCACGCGCTTTTTCATTCCCGACCCCAACGCTAAGGGCGACCAGCGTTTTGGCCGGCGTGGTGGTGGCGGACTGGCGGGTTACGTACCAGGCGCTACAGGTAGAGTGTATCCGGAAGATACCGGCACGCTGTTACCAGCGGGTGCGACGATTCGTTTTCAGATGCACTACACACCGAACGGCAAGGCGGTCACCGACAGATCACGCATCGGCCTGTATTTCCACGACCAGCCGCCGAAGTACAAGCTCGCGGGCACCGCCCTGGTGAACACCAAGATCTTGATTCCGGCGCACAGCAAAGCTCATACCGAATCGAAGTCACAGACAATGAAACGCGACGTGCTTCTGTACAGCCTGTTACCGCACTCGCACTTCCGCGGTATCGCATCTAATTTTGTTGCCTATTATCCGGACGGCACCGAGGAGATTCTACTATCGGTACCGGCTTACGACTTCAACTGGCAAACCAGCTACATACTGGCGGAACCGAAGCTACTCCCCGCTGGCACCAAAGTGGTGCATAGCACGACGTGGGATAACTCTGCGCAGAATCCCGCGAATCCGGACCCGAATCGCGATGTGCCATGGGGCCAGCAGTCCTGGGATGAGATGCTGTTCGGCGCAATGTCGTTCCGCTACCTGGACGAAGTCGAGAGTGATAGCGCAGTGGGCGTTGCACAATTCCAGGGTACGGCCGGTAGCGAGTAGTTCTGGCTAATTTGGGGTCAGAGTTTTTACACTGACCCCAAACTCTGACCCAATTAGTTCGCCGCAGAGATCAGGCTTCGATTACTGCACCTTCTCTTCTCCGGTTGATGGCTTTTCGACCACCCCACAACGTCGCCAGGAAACTGACCACGCTCAACACGACGAACTCGATGAGATCGTAGGCATCCCACGCCAGCAACACAGCAAACAGGAATGTGATCACGCCAAGCACGATCGGATTCGTCAAGTTCACTCCGTTGGAAACCCGAATGCAGACATAACCCCCGAGGCAGGACATCGCCAACCCGAGAAATATCGAGATAACTCCGTAAAAACTATATGTTTCGAAATTTGACAGTGTTTGTCCTATATCCGCCGCATTCATCCCTTGGCCCGCGAGTGCCGTCGCGTATACAAACACGAGTACAACGCTGAACAGGGTGGTACCGCCGAGATCAGTAACAAACCCTAGAACTATTCCTCTGATTGGTCGCTGTTCTCGCGACTCGGGAACATCCAGATTGGAATCTGGGGTTTCATACGGATTCTCAGACATTCACGCCGCTCGCTTGTGCCAGCCATCTCTCGCAGAACATCACCCTACTTTAACTCAACGAAAGACCCAACGTAAAAGAACAAGATGCCAAAAAGAGTAGTAACGAAGTCAGTCGCGCTGCTCGTACGCTGACCTGAAGTTATATCAACTCCAGCCGTTCAAGCCAGAGAACCTCACAGGAACCGTTGCCCGTGTCGGATCTGCTGCGGGAGGTCCGCCAACGCCAACCGTCGTCGGCATCCACGTCAACAAGTTGGCCCACGAGGCGTATCTGGTCATTGGTTCTCACCTGAGCGAGAGCATCTCTTGCCGCAACGTTGGCCGGAATGATGTGCACATTGGCACTATGTGTGATGACTTCGCTGCGTGAGATCGGCATTTGCCGCGCTTTCCAGAAATACCAGCGGTTGCGTTGGCTGATCTGAAAGTTGGCGAGAATAGACTCCTCGGCCATTGGCCCCCATCCGATTGCGAGATCGGTGGGTGATAGATCCGCTTCGCGCCCCAGGGAATAGTTCTCAACCGAAAGCACACGGGCTTCTATCGTGAACTCCTCCACTTTGCGCACGTCGTATCCAGGATAGGTGAATCCGCCATCGGGTGCGGAAACCGCGGTGGTCGATGGGCTCAGGAAGAACCAGGCACCTGCGAGAATGAGGGAAACGATGACGAGGGGATGTCGCAACAACTAAAAGACCCCGACTATCAAGCACGGTTTCATCATCATCAATATCGCGACGCAATTCCGTGCGCTATGCCGCGTTAGAAAGAAGTCAATCGGGCAAGCCGAGCACTCGTTTGGCGATGATGTTACGTTGCACCTCGTTGCTGCCACCGGCTATGGAGCGTGCTTTGCCGGCCAGCCATGAGCGGGTGATCGCGGCCTCGTCGGCAGTAAAGTTATCCTTCTCCCAGCCAACCCCGTGAGTGCCCATGATGGATACCTGCAGCTCCGCGCGCGCCTTGGCAAGATCCGCCCCGTAGAGCTTGAAGATAGAAGTAGCGGGCCCGGGGGTCGAACCGGCAGATTCTTCGAGTGTGCGGGCTTGAGTCAGACGAAATGCGGCCGCATTCATATAATGCACGGCGATCTCAGAACGCAGCACCGGGTCATTAATACGTCCATCCAGTTCGCCCACGTATTCACGGGCAAGATCGGAGAGTTCGGCGCCCGTCTCCCGGTTGCCGCCAGTGGCAAGCGCACGCATGCCCGAACGCTCGTGCTGCAGCAGCCTTTTGGCCACCGTCCAACCCTTGTTGAGCGGCCCAACCAGGTCCGATTTGCTCGCGATTACATTGTCGAAAAACGTCTCGCAGAAGGGTGATGCCCCGGAGATGAGCTGAATCGGCTTCACGGTCACCCCGGGCTGATCCATGGTGAAAAGCACGAAGCTGATACCTTCGTGTTTGGGCACATCCGGGTTGGTGCGCACGAGGCAGAATATCCAATCGGCGTTGTTAGCCGCGGTAGTCCAGATCTTCTGACCGTTGATGACAAAGTGATCGCCTGCGTCCTCCGCCCGGGTTCGAAGGCTCGCAAGATCGGAACCTGCGGTAGGCTCCGAGTAACCCTGGCACCACCACACCTCACCGCGGGCGATTTTCGGCAGGTGTTGCTCCTTCTGTTCGTCGGTACCGTATTCCAACAGTGTCGGTCCAAGCATCATGATGCCCATACCCATGACTGGCGCCGGGGCAACCATCGCACGCATCTCCTGGAGGAGGATCAACTCGTTCGCGGTGCTCAACCCCGCACCGCCGTACGCGGCAGGCCAACTGGGTACGGTGTATCCCTTATCTGCAGCGCGCTCCAACCACAGCCGCTGATCGTCGCTCATCGGCACCTTGGTGCCGCCGCCGGGCACGTCGGTAGAACCCCGGCAGCTCGCAGGACAGTTCTCTTCTAACCAGGTGCGTACTTCTTCTTTGAACGACATGCTCATCTCCCCTTGCAACCTTTGATGAGACCGCTATCGGGTCTCCCGGTCAACCGAACTTTGCGAATCACCGTTATGGCGAATCTGTGACCTACCACTCACAAGACGTGGTAAGCGGATTACTTCAGAGGAAGCCAAAAACCGCTAATTTATCAACCCTGGTACATGACTGAGGCAATCTGATGAGAAATTTTCTCCGGCTAACCGTTCTCATGCTGCTGCTCGGTAGCGCCGGTTCGATTCTGGCCGACGATTCTGACTCAGCGAAGATAACTAAAGAGGCCGCCATCGGTGGCGGTGTTGGCGGAGCCCTGGGTGGCGCAATCGGCGCTGAACTGGGCGACCGGAAAGGTGCCATTATCGGCGCGGCCGTGGGCGCTGCAATCGGCGCGACGATTGCCACCGAAGGTGACCACACAGCCAACCTAAAGTTACACCCGGAAATTGTTGTGGTGATCTCTCATGATGAAGCAGACCACCACCCCAAAGGTCGTCACTGCCCACCGGGGCAGGCCAAGAAAGGTCGCTGCTAGCGCGAATTTTCCAGCGGACACTCCTTGAGTTCGTATTCCCTACGAACTCCAGCCCGAACCCATTTCATCACACCACGGTAAACGTCAACTTGCCGAAATCACCATAGTCCGCCTGGTAACTTCCCGGCTTTGCTGGATGCATACGGCCGATTGAGCCCGTCATCAATACATGACCCGGTTCCAGGTTATATCCTTGCCCCGCGATTTGATTAACGAGCCATAGTAGCGCCTGCCATTGATCACCCATTACATCCCCGGCTGTGGCTTCGTGCAGAGTCTCACCATCGCGTGAGAAGGTGACGACAACTGCATTGAGGTCGACGTCCCGCCATGTTGGCGCTGCAATTCCCGACAAGAATGCGGCCGACGCAGCGTTACCGGTGATGAGGTCAAAACCCGTGATTTTTGCAGTACCGAAACCGGGATCGGCAAGCTCAATCATGGGAAAAGCGGCGTTCACCCGCTCACGAAGCTCGGCAACCGATCCCAACGGGGCGGTGATCGTTTCCCCAAGGCGAAACCCGAGTTCGGTTTCCAACATTAGTGTGCGGAAGTTTGTCATGTCGACCGTTGCACCACTGGTCTGAGCACCATTTGAAAAAAGCACTCCGGTGATTGGCATGGCCATGCCGAAAGCCTGCTGGGCTGCCGGTGCCGTGAGTGCTGCCTTGAAACCTCCAATCGTTTCACTGTCGAGACATGCTTCGACAAAAGATTTCTGCACCGCATAGGCCATATCCACGTCCAGGTTCGCAAGTGTCCGCGAAGGCGGCGACAGTGGTGCGGCCGAGGCTCGGGCACGCAAGAAACCCTGGACTACATCAGCTTGTTCTTGTTCAGTCACAACAAATTCTTCTCCACGATCTACTCATCAATTTCTTAAGGAACCGGTTTTTCAGTTGTCGCGTCCTCGATGGCATACAGCTCGTCGAGACCTGCCACTCCAGGCAATTCGCGATAGATTGCGAACAGCGCTTCCCTATCCGTACCGGTTCGTCCGGTATCCTGAAACTGCTGATAGGCCCTGCGCACGGCCTCGAAGGCTAACACCTGGGCTGTAAACGGATCGATGATCAAATCCCAGCCAAGCTCTGACCACTCGGCAGGGGACTTCGCATCCAAAGCAGTAATGGTGGCGAGAGGAACGTCCAACGCCGCTCTGGTTTCGCGGATCTGTTGATCGTCCCCAGGCATCATCATGAGTATGTCTGCTCCGGCATCCCGATAAGCTTTTAACCGGTTAATGGCACAAGTAAAGCTCTCATTTTTTACCGCCCCGGTGCGAGCGATAATGAGAAAGTCAGCACTTCGCCGCGCCGTCGCGGCATGTTCGATCTTCGCTGCCATGACCTCGACAGGAACCAGATGTTCGATACCGCGATGGTGACTCACCCGTTTTGGTGCCACCTGATCTTCCAGTTCAATGGCAACTGCGCCCGCCGCTTCGATCTCCCAGACAGCGCGCGTCACATGCACCGCATCGCCGAAACCGACCCCGCCGTCCACGATGAGTCCGATCCCCGAGCGCTGAGTGATCTTGCGCGTAATCTCGCAAATCTCGGTAAGTGTGAGCAACGCTTCGCTGACTGCGTAACTGTACCCCAGTGCTCCACCGCTCAGATAACCGAACTGAAAGCCAACCTGCTCCGCCAGTCGGGCCATCAACGGATCGAGACATAGTGGCGCAAAAACCGTCGCTGGTTCTTGCAGGTTTTTTAAGAGATTTTCAGCAAGTCGATCAGCCATCTGAGCCTCCGCAAAGTAGAGTTGTTATGCTACCGCCGGACCAACCCGGATTCCTAACATCACCGTTTTGAGAGTACTATTTTTGCACGGAGGGGCAACATGAGTGAGATCGAGTTCGGTATTGGGTTTCGGCGGCTGGATGATATTGCCGCCGAAGCTCGCGAGGCAGAGTCGCTCGGCTATCAGTTTATCACCACCGGTGAACACGTTTTCTTCTATGGGCCGACGGGCAACGGATTGATCTCGTTGGCGGCTGCCGCCGGTGCCACCGAACATATCAAGTTGATGAGCAGCATCACGCTCGTACCCCTCTACCCGCCCGCTCTGCTGGCTAAGCAGGTAGCGGCGCTAGACATGGTATCAAACGGGCGTTTCAACCTCGGGGTGGGAGTCGGTGGTGAGTATGCAAAAGAGTTTGAGGCATGCGGTGTGCCAGTGAACGAACGAGGGGCCCGCACCAATGAAGCGCTCGACGTGATGCAACGTCTGTGGACCGAGGATGACGTATCGTTCGACGGCAAATTTACCAAACTCTCCGGCTTGACGTTGCAACCAAAACCACCCCAGAAACCGTATCCTCCGATATGGATCTCGGGCCGCAGCGATGCCGCCATGCGTCGCGCAGCACAATACGGTAACGGTTGGTTGCCCTATATGTACACACCCGAAAAACTCAGCGAAAGCGTCAAGACCATCGACGGCTACGCCAATGAACTCGGCCGCGAAGACTCGGTGAAGCCTGGACTCTTCATTTTTTTTGCCGTCCACGAGAACGGCGAACGCGGATTGCAGATGGCAGCAGAACGTTTATCCGCGCAGTACAACCAGGACTTCTCCCCCCTCGTCGGTAAATATGCACTTGCCGGTAGTCCCGAAGACTGCATAGCGCGTCTCAAGGAATACATCGGTGCGGGAGCGCGCACGATTATCCTGAACTCGGCCTGTCCGGCCGACTACATGGTGGAGAATCAACGACTGCTTGCAGAAGCTGTTTTACCCGCATTCCAAGACTGAAGCGCCGACCAGCCTAGCTGGTGTCCTGTGCGTTATGCGGCTTCGACCATACCGGCTGCACCCATACCTTTACCGATGCACATCGACACGATGCCGAGCTTCTTGTCGCGGCGTTTTAGCTCGCGCAAAACCGACCCCGTCAGCCTTGAGCCTGTCATACCAAAGGGATGACCGATGGCGATGGAACCGCCATTTACGTTGTACTTCTCGGGGTCAATTCCCAGCCGGTCGCGGCAGTAGAGACATTGTGAAGCAAACGCTTCGTTCAACTCCACGAGGTCAACATCGTCCAGCGTCAGGCCCAAGCGTTCGAGCAGCTTCGGAATGGCAAAAACCGGACCAATACCCATTTCGTCAGGCTCACAACCGGCCACGGTGAAACCGCGAAAATAACCCATAGGCTCGACGCCCAACTGCTCGGCACGCTTCTCGGACATTACCAGCGTCATCGAAGCGCCGTCGGACAACTGCGAGGCGTTGCCTGCAGTCACCGTGCCATCGTCCTCAAAAGCCGGCTTGAGCTTGGCCAGGCCCTCGGCAGTTGTCGTCGGGCGATTACATTCGTCCCGGTCGACCGTTCCTGTAACGATGGCCGTTTCTTTCGTTTCCTTGTCGATGACCTTACGCCACTCGACCGTCATGGGCGCGATCTCACATGCGATGTAACCCGCTTCAACCGCGGCTGCGTAGCGTTGCTGGCTTCGTAACGCGTACTCATCCTGGCTTTCCCGGGACACCTGGTAACGGCGTGCTACCACTTCGGCGGTATTGCCCATCGCCATAAATACATCTGGCTTCTCTTCGAGAAGGCGCGGGTTCTCTGCAAACTCGGCAGGCTCTCCGCGGCTCAAACCGGAGATCGATTCGACCCCGCCCGCCATTATGATATCGGCACAGCCACTTGCGACCTGGTTGGCCGCGAAAGCGATCGAGTTGAGCCCCGACGAGCAAGCCCGGCTGATGGTGGTGGCCGGTACGGTGATCGGCAGCTTCGACAACACCACCGCATGGCGGGCGACGTTACCTGATTGCTCGCCGACCTGACGCCCACAGCCGAGTATGACGTCTTCAATTTCCGCGGCAGCAACTTGGGGGTTGCGCTCCAGAAGCGCATCGATGCAGTGCGCCACCAGATCATCCGATCGCGTCAGGTTGAATGTCCCGCGATGCGCTTTGGCAAGTCCGGTGCGAATGTTATCTACGATGACAACCTGGCTCATGACTACCCCTTTTATTAAGACCTGAACTGGCCATGCTACACCACTCTTGCTTTCGACATCACGTGCCGCAACGATGCCGGTACGACTAATTCGGGTGTTGAAGATCACCACGCATCGATCGCCGGCCGCTTCTTCCCGGTACGAGGCTTGGAACGAAATGAACTCAACAGGCTCGCCACCCACCAGCGTGAATCAGTAGGGTCAATGGTGTTATCGATACCAAAAAGCGAAGCCTGGTTGAGCGCCTTGCCGTGTTCGTACGCTTTCGCAACCATTTCCTCGAAGCGTGCAAGTCGCTCCTCGGGATTCTCAATAGCGGCCAGGTCGTTTCGATAACCGAGCTTCACCGACCCTTCCAGACCCATACCGCCAAACTCACCCGTCGGCCAGGCGATGGAGAAGGTGGGCGTGTGGTGTGATCCACCCGACATCGCAATACCACCAAGGCCATAAGACTTGCGAATGATGATGGTGAAAAACGGCACTGAGAGATTGGCTCCAATCACGAACATCCTGCTCGAATGCCGTACAAGAGCCGTCTTCTCCACTTCCGGACCCACCATGATGCCGGGGGTGTCGCAAAGATAGAGAATAGGAACGTCGAAAGCATCACACAACTGCATGAAGCGCGTAGCTTTGTCCGCCGCATCGGAATCAATGGCACCACCCAGGTGTGCTGGATTGTTAGCGATAACACCTACCGGGCGTCCTTCGATACGGATGAGCGACGTCACCATACCGAACCCGAAGCCTCGGCGGATATCCAACACAGAACCTTTATCAGCGATCACCTCGATGACTTCGCGGATGTCGTACACCCGCAGCCGGTTCTCCGGCACAATGCGCCGCATCGCGCGCTGGTCGGGAAATTCCCACGTGTCGAGTCGGCCCTGGAAATAAGACAAATACTGTTTCGCGACGGTCACGGCTTCTGCTTCGTCTGCAACGGCGATGTCCACAACCCCATTCGCCACCTGCACGGACATGGGGCCGATCTGTTCCGGCGTATAAATACCAAGACCCCCGCCTTCGATCATTGCGGGACCACCCATGCCGATGTTCGAGTTCGCTGTGGCGATGATTACGTCACAGCATCCGAGCAGCGATGCGTTGCCCGCAAAACAGCGGCCCGAAGTAATGCCGATCATAGGCACAAGACCCGAGAGTTGCGCGAAGCGTGAGAACGTCGTCTGAGTACTGACCCCCAACCCATCGGTGTCACCGGGTCGGCCGCCACCCCCCTCCGCGAAGAGCACCATCGGCATCATGCCTGCCTCAGCGATATCGATCATGCGGTCCGTTTTACGATGATTCTGGCCGCCCTGAGTACCGGCAAGGACTGTGTAGTCGTAGGACATCACCGCGCACCTCGAGTGTGGGTCGCCGAAAAGATCCCCGTTGATCGAGCCTACTCCGGTAATCATGCCATCAGCCGGGGTCTTATCGATCAGATCCTCGAGTGAACGGCGGCGGCGTTGTGCAGCCAATACCAGCGAGCCATACTCCACGAAAGTACCGGAATCACAGAGATCCTCTACGTTCTCGCGCGCGGTGCGCTGGCCTGTTTTTCGCCTGCGGGCCACCGCGTCAGGCCGAGCTGCGTCCAGCGTCTTGTTTTGGCGCGCAACAATCTCCGCGAGATCGGGGCGAATGTGATCAAGATCGACATCGTCTGCGACAGTATCGAGCTGGACCTTTACATCCGTCTCTTCGATGAACACGAGCGGATGCTGCTCGTGAACTGTGTCGCCAACTGCCACACCAAGGCGCCGCACCAGACCACTGCTCGTTGCACGAATCTCGTGCTCCATTTTCATGGATTCCATCACCAGGAGCTGTTGGCCAACGACAACCGTGTCGCCTTCGGTTACATCGATTGCAACTACAGTGCCTTGGAGAGGCGCGGCCAAAGCTACCGTACCCACCGGTGTGTGCAAAGCTTGTACGGTTTCCGTTGGAGAGTTTGTCAGATCCTTTAGAGAGTCTGTAGCCGGGGCGCCCGCTGCCTGACCGTAGGTGAGTACCGCAAGCGGGTCGCTTGCATCGATTTTGGCTCCCGCGAGCGCCTTCGCGGTCGCGGTTCCTATGCCGCCAAAGAAGAGGGTATTGTGTTCGCTTATCTTCCCTAAAGCGGATGACTCCTCGTCGACAAATCCGGTGTGCACCCCACCTGTCACAAAGCTCGGATGAGAGAGTAGATTCTGCAGAAAGCCGATATTCGTCTCGACCCCGTCGATGCGAAACTCGCAAAGCGCCCGGTAAGTTTTCTGAACGGTAGTAGCAAAATCCCCAACAGCGCTGTGGCAAATCACTTTGGCCAGCAGTGAATCGTAACGAGCATTTGTGGTGTAACCGACATAACCGGACGTGTCGGTACGAATACCAGGCCCTGACGGGGCTTCGAACGCAGTAAGCGTTCCACCTGCTGGCACCATGACACCATCTGCTGCCATCCGCTCCATGTTGACACGCGCTTGTATCGCATAACCTCGCTGCTTTGGCGCTTCTTTGAGCCCGAGATCCTCCAGTGTGGCACCTTGGGCAAGGCGGATCTGCACTGCAACGATGTCGACTCCGGTCACCTCTTCGGTCACGGTGTGTTCCACCTGTAAGCGTGCGTTCGTTTCAAGAAATACGAATTCGCTTTGTGCCTCATCCACTAGAAACTCGAACGTACCAATATTGTCGTAGTCGACCGAGCTTGCGAGTGCGCGAGCCGATTCGATCAGCGCTCGGCGTAATTCCTTATTGAGACTTGGCGCTGGCGCGATCTCAATTACCTTCTGATGACGCCGCTGCACGCTGCAATCCCGTTCACCGAGATCGATCACGCGGCCGCCATCACCAAGAATCTGTACCTCTATATGACGGGCAAGCGGGAGGAACCGCTCCACATATAGATGATCGCTACCAAAAGCGGCACGGGCTTCGGACTCGCAGCGCGCAAACGCCGCGGCCACTTCGTCGGCGTTCGCCACCACCCGCATACCACGGCCGCCACCACCAGCAACCGCCTTAATCACCATCGCCGAACCCGGGGTGAGATCAGCCAGGAAAGACTCTGCTTGCTCAAGGGACACGCAACCATCACTTCCCGCGAGCACACCAAGTCCCGCGGCCTCAGCCGCAACCCGCGCCCTCACTTTGTCACCGAAGAGTTCGAGCAACCGCACCGAAGGTCCGACGAAAACAAGGCCAGCCTCCGCACAAGCCGCTGCAAAACCCGCGTTCTCGCTCAAGAAACCATACCCTGGGTGTATGGCATCACACCCGCTGTCCCGAGCAGCACTGATGAGCTGCTCGCCATCAAGGTAAGCGGCCACTCCGCTGCCTGGTAGGGCAATTGCCGTGTCAACCTTGCGGACGTGCAGGCTCAACGCATCATCCTCGGAATAGACGCCTACTGACCCGATGCCAATCTCAGTCGCAGCGCGTGCCACTCTAATGGCGATCTCACCCCGATTCGCCACCAACAACCTGGAAAACGCCATATCTCCCCCAGTACCTAAATAGTCTGCTGATAATAATAGTGTCCTGTCCTGAAAATAACTTCACCAATCCGCTGGTCTTTACGCACCTTGGCAAAGTTATTTCTGGGGCAGGTCTAGAAGCGGTCTCAAAATGAGACCGCTTCTAGGGAGCGCAGGGATGCGCACTGCGTACGCGACCTTTTCTGAAGGAAAATGGGAGGTTTTCGAAGAAAACCGTGGAGCAAAAATGCCACGACGGCATTTTTGAGTGCAAACCCACCGTCCACCGCCAGCCAACCCGGTCGGCGTATACTCTTTTATTGTCAGGTAAAGGTCAGGAGAAAGTTATGCAGCTACGCTGGTCTCATGCGGTGGTTTACGTCCGGGACATGGAGCCGATGCTGGACTTCTACACCAAGGTGCTCGGCTTTGAGATCACCGACCGCGGACCCGTCGGCCCAGCAGGCGGACCCGAAATCGTCTTCATGAGCCAGGTGCCGAGCGATCACCATCAGCTCGCGTTCCTCAGTGTTCGCAAAGATAACGATCCACCGAACTCGGTGAACCATTTCGCTTTTCGTGTCGACTCCATAGACGAGGTGCGAGCAATGACCGGCCGATTGACGGATGACGGGCGTGCGAGCAACCTCAACCCCATGACCCACGGCAACGCCTGGTCGATCTATTTCTCTGATCCTGAAGGCAACGGCCTCGAGGTGTTCTGCGATACCCCTTGGCATGTGCAACAACCTCAGGGACGTCCGTGGGACATGTCGAAAAACAACGAAGAAGTAGCTGCCGAGACACGCGAGGCGTTTGCAGCCGAACCGGGATTCGAGCCAATCGCAGATTTCTACAAGGCTCATGCCAAACACCTGAGAAATCGTTAGCCCGGACAATCGGTGTCCCGCTGTGTGAACCTATTCACAGAATGGCTATCCCCCCTTTCTATCAGGCCAACCCTTCTTAAGACCTGAGACACAAGTAGCTGAAGTATCTTGCGCAAAAACGCAGTATCGATCGTTCGCTACATCAGATAGATCCATGCTAGAAGAGCTTTTGGCAAACACGACGTTCATGCCGGTGCTCATCGCGGTTTGCGTCGCGATCGCCATCGTATGCTTCTCTTGTGGCTGGATCGGGAACGGGATCGGCGCAAAACGCCGAGCAAAAGCCTTCAATCGCCAGATCTTCGAAGCAAAGGCTGCCGTTCCGCAGCTTGAAACCGTCACTCGCAGCCAAGAAGTCAAAATTGTCCGCCTCGAAGAAGAGACCAAGGGTCTCACAAACAATTCCATCGAGCTGGCTCATGATCTCGACAATAAGGAAAAGGAACTACGCAGCTCCGAACGTAAGGTGCGCAATCTCACTTCCGAGTTGGCTGCGCTGAAGGGAATCCGTGATGGCGACAACATGATCATGGACGGTTTTGAGGACGAAGGACTCTCTGCAGACACCAGTACAGAAGCGAGTTCACCGGTAGTCGCGAAACTGAAGAAAACCGAGGCGCTCTACGAAAAACTCAAAAACGCGCTCATCCAGCGAGACGATCAGATCCTGGCGCTCGAGGCCCAACTCGAGATATCGCAAACAAAAAAATCCGGTGAACCAGCCAATACGGAACAAAGCCAATCCGATAATTCACAAGCCTTGCAAGAACAGATTCGCACTCAAGAAAGCAAAATCAACGCACTCAAAATACAGCTGGAAGAAGTCAATCAAGAGAAGGCCATGCTCGCAGACATGGCCAAGCGTCGCAGCCAAAACAATAAATCGCTCAAGGAAGCGAGTGTTTTGGCCGAGGGTCAGATTCCAAAACTCAAAGAGGATATCGAAGCACGCGACAAGACGATCACCGATCGCGAGGGATCGATCAGCCGTTACTTGAGGGAACTTAAGGAACTCAAGGTTGAGCGAGCCGAACGCAAGGCAGAAGTGGTCAAACTAAGCAAGCAGGTCAGGGATCACAGCCAGGAGCTTACGTCCCGTGACGATCGTATCACCAGTCTCGGTGAAGACATTCAAGAACGTGAAAACCGAGTCGCAGCCCTGGTGGTAGAGATAAACGGTCTGAAAACCACTATCGAGAACACCCAAACCGTGCTGCAGGAACGTGAAGAGACCATCACCCAACAGCAATCGTCCCTGGCTGGATCGTCTGCCCAGCTCGAAAAGCAGTTGCAGACAACCAATACAATGCAAGGAGTGATCAAAGATCGCGACTTCAAGATTGAAACCCTCACGAACGATATCGCAGAAATGAAAGCCAACCTCGACAAGGCTGAGCAACAAGCTTCCGATGCGTTTGACATGTTCGAGAAGCGCAAGAAATCGCTCGCTATGGAGAACACGACTTCGCGGGAGTCGAACGATGTTATGAACCGCAAGGTCGAAGACCTGGGTGCCCAGCTCGCCCAAGGTGAAAGGTGGATGGCTCGAACGAAGCAAACGTTACACGATCGTGAAAAGAAGCTGCAAGAACTGGAAAACATCGTCGCAGATATCCAGAGTCAAAACGAGAAGTTAACCAGCGAACTCCACGAGGAATCCCAGGCTCGTCGATCCGCCGAGGCGGACGCTCGCGCCACTGGCCGCCAGGTTGCAACCCAGGAAACCGAGGCCCAACACACCATCTCCCAGCTCAAGGAGCAAGACCAGACGATCGCCGTGTTCAAAAGCACCGTCACCGAACTCGAGATCAAGGTGAGTTCGTTATCCACTGAAATCGCTTCGCTAACAAAGCAACTTGAAAATGGTGAATCAGAGCATCACGCGGCCGCGAAGGCGAAATAACTATCTCGCACACGCCGCGTTGAAAATACGAACCTCAGCGCCTCTGCTGAATAGCGAACGCCTCTTCCGGTGAACGAACTATTCGTTTTCTTGCGTACAAACCAAAATAACCCAAACCTGCCAGGAACCACAGAGCAACGCCGATCACGCCTTGACGAAAATCCGAATTTATAAACAAAGTTACCAACGCCACCAGGGAAATTACCAACGCTACCCATGCACCGGCGGCTCCGAGCGGACTGACAAACGGCCGCTCAACGTGCGCGAAACGCCGCTTGAGAACAATGTAGGCGATCGTCTGCATGGCATAGGCGATCAACGCACCAAAAACCGCCATGTTGAGTATCACGCCACCAAAAGCGCCAGTCGTGTCGGCAAAATGAAGAACGAGCAGCACCGCATATCCGACGAGCGCGCCCAAGACGAGCGCCACGTAGGGAGTTTTGCGCACACCGTGGGTCACCGACATCCACGTGGGAAAGTAACCCGCACGGCTGAGCGAGTATATATTTCGCCCATAGGCATAGATGATCGCGTGGAAGCTGGCAATCAGACCGGCCACGGCCACGAGACCCAGCACCTTGGCACTGGTTACGCCCAGGGTGAGTTCGAATCCCTCGAGTAACGGTTCTTCGGTCTGTGAACCGAAGTAGGCCGCACCGCCCCCGATGCCCATGTTCAAGAAGGTAATCAACACGCCCGTGATGATCAGCGTGGCGAGCCCCCAGAGTAGTCCGCGCGGCATGTCGCGCTTGACGTCCACCGATTCCTCCGCTGCAAGCGGTAATTGTTCAATAGCAAGATACAGCCAGATGGCAAACGGTAGAGCTGCACCCACCGCCGTCCAACCTTTCGGAAGAAAACGATTCTGCCCCGCGTCCGGTTCGATATTCCACAGGTTGTCCCAGGAAAAATGTGGAATCGCGCTTATATAGAAGACCAACAAAATTGCCAACGCAATCAGAGTAATAACCACCACAAAACGAAACGACTCCTCTACACCAATGATGTTGAGTCCAACAAACAGCGCATAAAGAACAAACCACCACAAAGGCTGCACCGTATCGGGAGTATCGAAAATGTTCTGCAGGTACGCCGCAGCGAAGTAACACACAACCGCTGTGGTGATGACGTACTCCATGTTCTCCGCAAGCCCGGTTATGTATCCAGCCCATGGGCCAAGCGCCGTGCGACTGAAAGAGTACGCGCCACCCGTATGCGGCATTGCCGTGGACATTTCCGCGATGCAGTAGCACAACCCCACATACATTACGGTGATGACAGCAACAGCAAGTAGAAAGCCACCGAACCCGGCTTGCCCAACGCCCAAGTTCCAGCCCGAGAAGTCTCCCGAAATTACCGCGCCCACACCGAGCGCCCACAGTGAGAACACGCCTGCGTAGCGCCTGAGGCTACGCCGCTCGAAGTAACCATCTTCGGCATCGCGATACTTCACGCCACTTTCGGGCATACGTTTTCCTCCATCAGGCGTGGTCATCTACATCAGGGTGACACTATGGCACGTGCCGAAGTGAACGCTACCGTGATTTAGGACACCCCTGGCTGATAGACTCGCACAGCAAAGGAGAGAACATGATGAAGTTATTCGACCTGCATGGCCGAGCCGCCATCATTACCGGCGGGAACGGCGGCATTGGCCGCGGACTCGCGCTGGCGTTCGCACAAGCCGGTGCCGATGTATGCATCGCGGCACGCAACAAAGACAAGCTCGCCAACACCGCTGCCGAAATTGAGGCGCTCGGCGCTAACTGTTTGAGCGTCGAATGCGACGTAAATGAACTGGAAGATCTCAAACGAACACTTGAACTCACTAAGGAACGTTTTGGTACCTGCCATATCCTGGTAAACAACGCTGGTATTGCCCAGCAGGCGCCACCACAGGATCTAACCGACGAGCAGTGGGAGCGAGTGATCAACACCAATCTTACCAGTGTGTTTCGCTTCTCGCGCACCGTGTTCCCCACGTTTCGTGAACAGGGTTTCGGTAAGATAATCAATATCGGTTCCGAGTACTCGCTGTTCGGCAGCCCCCTTGTGCTGGACTATTCCGCGAGCAAAGGCGGGGTGATCCAGCTCACCAAATCACTTGCTGTCGCGTGGGCCAACGTGAACATACAAGTCAACGCCATCATCCCAGGCTGGATCACTTCGGAGATGACCCAGCCAGTGAAAGAAAATACGGAGATGTTTCAGGCTATCGTGGGGCGCACCCCAGCAGGCCGATTCGGAGAACCCGAGGAACTCGGCGGTGCTGGGATATTCCTCGCGTCAGCGGCTTCTGACTTTGTTACTGGCCAGAGTATTGTTGTCGACGGCGGCTATAGCGTGAGCTAGTTTTTACTCTGACCCCAAACCATTCTTTCCTGTTATGGTGTCCTCTGCGCGCAATATTGCCCGATTGGAACCAGCCATGGCCATTGAGATCAGACCCGCTCGCGGTGACGAGCTCGACCAACTCGGGCTGTTGACCTCCTATGTTTACGGCGGTGCGTTTGGCGACGGGCCTGATAACCTCCCCGCACAATCCCAACGCCCGGAGTGGACTTTATGTGCCTTTGATGGTGCGAAGATGGTGTCGAGTTTCTCCACCTTCCCGTTCACAATGCGCGCCAATGGCAAAGCGACCGCCCTCGGTGGCGTTTCGGTGGTGGGCACGCTGCCCGAGTACCGACGCCGCGGGCTGGTACGCAAAATCACCACACAGGCGTTTGCCGATATGCGGGAAAAAGGTCAGAGCGTCGCCGCACTCTGGGCTTCACAGGCCGCTATTTATCAGCGTTACCAGTACGCGCTTGCAACACAGTTGCGACACTACTCTATCGACACCGTGGACATCGCCTTTCACGACGATGATGGTGGTAGTGGTCGAGTAATACGCACCGACGTCACCGCCGGACTCGACGTGATTCGAGAGATTTACAAGACGTTCATTGCAGATAAAACCTGTTACCTGCACCGCGCCCGGGTGATGTGGTCGAACAACGCACTACAGCCGAGCGAACAAGACGGGCCGGTAGAGGTTGCTGTGTGCTACGACACGACAGATACACCCTGCGGCTACGTGGTCTATACATTACGTTCCGGTCGAGTAGACCACGAAGCGCGTAGTCAGGAGATCAAAGTTCGCGATCTTGCCTGGCTGACGCCCGATGCTTATCGATCCCTGTGGAGTTTCCTTGCCCGCCACGATCTGGTCGGTCGCGTGACCTGGGACTCGGCACCGCTCGACGATCCAGCAATGGAATACTTCCGTGAACCGCGAATGCTCCATACGCGAGATAACGAAGGTATCTGGTTACGGGTGGTCGATGTGGCACCCGCGCTCGAAGGGCGGGGCTACGATACATCGGCAAAAATCGTAATCGGCATTGCCGACGATTCACTCACCCCCTGGAACGGCGGGAGTTACGAATTGGAAGTTTCGTCCAGCGGGGCGCGTGTTTCGAAAAGTGATGCCACGCCGGAAGTAGCTTTATCGCTAAAAACACTTGCTTCTCTTTATTGCGGATTTCGCCGTGCTCGCGATCTCGCACACTGGGGGTACCTCGAGGGTTCTGAAGGGGCGATTGCCAAGGCGTCGCAGATATTTGCTACGCGCCATGCACCGCACTGTCCGGATCATTTCTAAGGAATCTTAATGAATCCTAAGGTGTCGACTCTGGATTAATTGTGAAGCCTCATGCAGGCTAACGAGTATCGTAGTGATGAGATACCTCCATGCAGTATCTTGTAGCTGTTGTTGCAGCGCTTGTTGGAGCGGGTCTGAGTGGCACTTTCGGCTTTGTATTCGGTGGATTGGTCGGCTACAGCGCCGTACTTTTATGGCGTCAAGGCAAAGACCTCGAACAACTGAAGCAGCAAGTTGCCTCCCTACTTCTCCGGTTATCGGCGCTACCCTCGAGCGGTCCGGAACAACCACCACCAGAGCCGGTTTCAGCGCCAGTCCCAGGGCCGACCCCAGAGCCCGAACTTGTAACACCTCGTCCGACACCCACTCCTTCCAGTGAACCAACAAGTGAACCCCCCCAACACACATCGGGCGCAATTCGCCAGGCTTCTCAAATCGATAAACTCATTGCGGAGTTGATCGATCGAATCAGAACTTTTTTTACAACCGGCAACGTGGTTGTTCGGATAGGCGTCATCGTGCTCTTTATTGGTGTTGCCTTCCTGCTGAACTATGCCTATGAACATTCGTTGATGCCTGTGGAGCTGAGGCTCGCCGGTGCAGGCCTCGGCGGCATCGCGCTGACAGTTTTCGGTTGGCGGTTACGTGGTCGCTCTGACACCTACGGGCTCGTCCTCCAGGGTGCCGGGGTGGGAATGTTGTACCTGACCATTTACGCATCGACTCGGTTCCTCGAGCTTGTCCCGCTGAGTGCTGCATTTGTCCTGCTGATCGCGCTTGTCATCGGGTCTTCGGTGCTCGCTGTCCTGCAGAAATCTCAGGCACTCGCAATCTTCGCGATGAGCGGCGGATTTCTCACACCCGTGTTGCTCTCGACAGATACCGGCAGCCATGTTGCGTTGTTTTCCTACTACGCGTTGCTGAACGCCGGCATTCTCGCGATGGCCTGGTTTCAGTTCTGGCGTTGGCTCAACTGGGTGGGGTTCGTCTTTACGTTCACCATCGCAGCGGTATGGGGAGCGCAAAATTACCAACCCGAATTCTTCGCGACGACGGAACCGTTCCTCATCCTGTTTTTCCTTTACTACATCGGCGTGAGCATGCTTTTTGCGCGCAGGAGAGATGTCGAACTTCGTGGTGTGGTGGATGGAACACTTGTT
>SMWK01000051.1 GCA_004356895.1 Gammaproteobacteria bacterium | reverse complement strand
TGGCTGGCGAGTTCGGCGATCAGTGCTGGATTATCGGTCAGCACCCGCCGTTTGCCAGGGTGGAGGTACAGATCGAGGGCGGTCGAACTGACCCAGCCGAGAGGCGCGTGGGCCGATTCGATTCGCACGACTTCTGCGCCGCCTTGGACAAACAAACGACCGCAATAACCGGCGGCGAAACCGCCGATCTCGAGAACACGATCCATGGATCTATCCTTTCACAAATGGGCTACGATTTCGTCGACGAGCCCCCACGCACAAGCAGTTTCGACGTCCACGCGGGCGCCTGTCAATGCCATGAATGCAAGCCGGTGGCGGCCGATGCGTGGCAGCATGCTGACGGTACCCCCCGCGCCTGGAACCAGCCCGAACGATACTTCGGGTAATTGGAAAAAGGCATCCTCCCGGGCTTTGATGTGTCCTGCAAACGCCGGTAACTCGATGCCCGCCCCAATACAGGCGCCATGTAGATGAACCTCGATGCGATCACGCAACCGGTAGATCAGAGCGCCGGCACTGCGGGTAACTCGGGAGGCGTGGGCAAGGCCGGCGTCGAAGGCTTCACCAAATTCGTCGAGGTCACCCCCTGCACAAAAGCACGGTCCGGCGCCGTTAAGCACCGCGTGTCGGAGGCTGGAATCGTCTGCGAGCAAACGCAGCCCTTCGCAGAGTGCATCGCGCATCGCGGTGGAATAGGCGTTGCGTTTATCGGGCCGATTTAGGGTCAGCCGCAGTCCGTCGTCCTCGACGGCAACCAGGACTGCGGGTTCCATGGGTTCTTCCACGGGGGGACGTGGTTTGCGGGTCGACAACCACGATTGAAACTCAGCGCCGTGCTGCAGGGTGGAATAGGCTAGAGACTCTGCAAAGAGGCCGCCAGAAACATCAACACGTTCGTTGTGGCGGAGCAACTGGACAAGCAGCATCGAAGCGATGGGGTTGTTGGTCACGGCAGTGGTGACCAACCCGGCATCCGCTTCTGTTGTGACCACCACATCGATGAAGTCGGGCACGACGTCGGGTCGACCTGGTGGATCCGTGATGGCGATAATGGGGCAACTTGGTGCGTAGGGAATCGATGCAGGTGCATCAATGTCGAGACCTTCGAGCGTGATCAGAATGTAGGGCGTGTCAAAAAAGACCGACAACTCCTCAGCCGTTGAAGCCGAGTTCAATCGTGCCGTTAGCTCCGGCAAAGATAGGGGGGCCGTATCCACCGTCAATTCTTCTCCGTCACCTGAGGGGATAGCGAAGTCGTCTCTCCACAATTACCTTTTTCAAAGCCGAGTACAATCGGATTGTGTCCGATACAGATACCCGCATGGCCATCACCCGCCACTTTTCATCGAGCCGGACAATTAACCGGATTTTGCGAGAGCTCTCATGTTGTTGATTCGCCAGGTCGAACTCGACGGGGTCGTGGGTCTGGATGTGCGTTGTCGAGAGGGTCGCATCGATGAAGTCGGTCGAGACCTTAGCAAATTCCCAGGGGAGACGACGATTGATGCGCGCGGTGGTGCCCTGATACCCGGGCTGCACGATCACCACATACATCTTTTGGCACTGGCGGCGTCTCGTCGGTCGGTGCGTTGTGGGCCGCCGGAGGTCACCAGCACGGCGGAACTGCGCACTGCCCTCACGAATGCTCCAGGTACCGGCTGGATTCGCGGCGTCGGTTACGTTGAGTCGGTCGCCGGGATGCTTGATCGTGAGATACTCGATGGGTTTTGTGGCGATCGTCCTGTGCGCATTCAACATCGCTCGGGAAAGATGTGGTTTCTGAACTCGCTGGCGTGTGCGCAACTGGGTCTAGAGCCCAGCTCCGACGGACAACTGTTTCGCGAAGACACCTTGTTGCGGGAGCGTCTCGATCACGAAAACATTGAGCAGGAAACGCTCGATGTCGAGGCAACCTCAGCCTGGCTTGCCAGCTACGGCGTCACCGGCATCACCGAAACGACCCATTCAAATAACGACGCCACGGTGCGCTTGTTTGGCACACTTAATCTGTCACAACGCGTGATGCTGATGGGTAATGAGCGGTTGGCCGATGGACCGCTCAAGATCATGTTGGACGACTACGCCCTGCCTGACATCGATGCCTTTCGTCAGCGGATCACCACGGCCCATGAGCACGGCCGCCCTGTTGCGGTTCATTGCGTCACCCGCACCGAATTGGTGTTCGCCGTCTCGACCTTGCTCGAGGCTGGCACGATTCCTGGCGATCGTATCGAACATGCTTCGGTAACTGACGACCCGGCCATGGAGCTGATTGCCCGGTCTGGCCTCACTGTGGTGACACAGCCCAATCTGATCATGGAACGCGGCAGCCACTACCTCGATGAGGTTGATCACAAAGATCATCCCTATCTGTATCGCTGCCGGGGTTTCGTCGATGCCGGGGTGCCGTTGGGTGGAGGCACCGATGCTCCGTTTGGTCGGCCCGACCCCTGGGCCGCGATGCGGGCTGCGGTCACGCGGCAAACCGACGACGGGCGGGTTATCGGCGAATGCGAAGCCCTCACGCCACGACAAGCCCTGGCGTTATTTACCACCCACCCCGACGATCCCGGAGGACCCGAGCGCAGGATCGCGCCCGGTGAAGCCGCCGATCTGTGTTTGCTGACGCATGGATGGAGCGAGGTTCAACACGCACTTCACTCGGATGTCGTTGCTGCAACGATCATGGACGGTGTTGTGACGTTCGAGCGTAACAAGTTAACCTGACGCTGACGAGATCCAAAAAAACACAGCAGGCGGCATGGAAGAGAACACAAAACAACCGGCAACTATGCTCAGCCCCTACCGTGTGCTGGATCTTACCGATGAGCGCGGTGAGATCGCGGGCATGGTGCTCGGAGATCTTGGCGCAGATGTTATCAAGGTAGAACCGCCGGGCGGAACGTCGGCGCGGACATGCCCACCACTGCTCGGCGCCGGAGTCGAATCGGAGCGTAGCCTCCAGTTCATGGCGTATAACCGCAACAAGCGATCCATCGTGCTTGACCTTGAGAAAACTGAGGATCGCGACACGCTGTTGCAGTTTGTTGCAAACGCCGACTTCCTGCTCGAATCCGCACCCGGTTCCGATTTAGCCCGACACAACATCTCCTTCGAACAACTGCGTGCCGCCAACCCGCGTCTCGTCCATGTCCAGATCTCCCCGTTTGGATGTGATGGTCCTGCGGCGAACTGGCCCGCCAGCGATCTCACCATTGCCGCGTTGGGAGGGCCTGTGGCGTTGCAGGGAAATATCGACCGTGCCCCGGTGCGGGTGAGTGTGCCCCAGGTCTGGCGCCACACAGGAGTGGAGGCGGCGGTTGCGGCCCTGGTTGGCCATGCCCGAATGCTTAAGACCGGTGCAGCTCAGTTTGTTGATGTGTCGGCCCAGTGTGTAATGACCTGGACACTGCTCAATGCCATGGGTGCCGCAGCAATCCAGGGACATGACTTTCAACGCAAGGGTTCGGCAGCGCAAACGGGACAGATCACACTGCCGATCATATACGAATGTGCTGATGGCTATGTCGTAGCGCCGCCGACCAAAAAGTTGTTGATCAGTATCCTGGATTGGATGATTCAAGACGGCATTGTGGATTCATCCTGGGCCGACCGGGACTGGGACGAGTACGAGGTCCGATTGCTCGCAGGTAACGCCGAAGCCGATCTGCAGGCGTTTGCCAAATTGTGCCGCAGTCTGCCCAAAAAAGAGCTGATGGAGCGGGGTCTGCGCATTGGCGTGACATTTGCTCCAGTCAACTCGATAGCAGACATACTCGAGTTCGAACAGCTCGAGGCGCGTGATTACTGGCTCGATACGACGCTCGCCGATGGGAGCAAAGTACGAGCTCCGGGTCTGTTTGCCCGGGCTTCGGTCCCGCTGTCGGTTCTGCGTCCAACGCCTTCGCTCGACCAACAGAGTGCTGAAATCCGCCATGAACTTAAAGCGAAAAAACGATCCACAATCTCTTTTTCGCCATCTCCGGGAGAACTGCCTTTCGAAGGTATCAAGGTCGCCGACTTCTCCTGGGTCGGCGTAGGACCAATTTCAGCTCGGTGTCTGGCGGATCACGGAGCCACGGTGGTCCGCGTCGAGTCGGAGTTACGGCCGGACGTCTTGCGTGGCGGACCACCGTTCAAGGATGGGGAGCCCGGTTGGAATCGCTCACATTTTTTCGGTGACTTCAACGCCTCGAAGCTGGGTTTACAGCTGAATCTGAAAGACCCCGCCGCAGTTGAAATAGCCAAAAAGCTGATCAATTGGGCCGACGTTTACATCGAGAGTTTTTCGCCGGGCACGGTTGCGAGTCTGGGATTGGATTATGCAGTCGCCCGTGCGCTGAATCCGGGCATCGTGATGGTCAGCACTTGCCTGATGGGCCAGACCGGACCCGCTTCGGCGTTGGCGGGATACGGTTATCACGCAGGGGCAATGGCCGGGTTTTATGAGATCACCGGTTGGCCTGACCTGCCGCCGGACGGACCCTGGGTTGCCTACACCGATACCATCGCCCCTCGCTTCCTGCTGGCTACCCTCATCTCGGCGCTCGATCACCACCGGCGTACGGGTGAAGGACAGTACATCGACGCGGCACAGTTCGAAATGAGCCTGCATTTCCTGGCGCCCGAGATCATGGACTACCAGGTAAACGGTCATTTAGCCGGTCGCAACGGAAACCGGGCGCGCGATATGGCGCCTCACGGCGTATACCCCTGTGAGGGTGATGATAATTGGTGTGCTATCGCTGTTGAAAACGAAACACATTGGCTAGCCTTACGCCGGGTGCTTGGCGATCCCGCCTGGGCGCGCAATCCTGATTTCGCGACAAATACCGGAAGGCTTGAACATCAGGACCCTATCGACGATGAGATCACCCTCTGGACCCGTACGCGCTCCAACCATGACGTAGCGGAGCAACTTCGATCTGCGGGCGTGCCTGCCGGTGAGGTGCAACGCAGCAGTGACCTGTTGCGCGACCCCCAATATGTACACCGGGAATTTTACCGTTACCTCGATCACCCCGAGATGGGTCGTATCCCCTATGCGGGTCATCAGTTCCGCATACAGGGGTACCCAAGCGGCGCGCGTTTTGCAGCACCCATGCTGGGGGAACATAGTATGCAGGTCCTTCAGGAGTTACTCGGGATGAATGATGACGAGATCGCAAATGCGTACGCCGCGGGCGTGATCGCATAGGTGGTGAACGCATCAGCCGTTGACCTTAACAAGCCCTAAAGTTCCGCCCACACCTCCGCATCGTGTTCACCCAGTTTTGGTGCGCGACGGCTGATCTGCCAGGGGCTCGCGGGTAGCTGATACGGCGCACCCGGGTAAGTGATCGTGCGATCGATGTCTTCGTGATAAACCTCGACATGGAAGCCGCGGGCCTTGAAGTGTTCGTCCTCGAATGCTTCTTCCGGTGAATTGACCACGCCGACGGCGAGTCCGACGCTCTGGCAGCCGACGAAGAACTCCTGCGCAGGTAGTCGTGAAGCAATCAGTTTCAACGCGTCGCGACCGGCGCTGAAGATTGCGGTGATGGTGTCGTCGGTGCCGATTTTGGCAAGATCGAATGGTCCCTCCCAGTTGGCGCCCATCTCCAGGAACACCGCCTCCGGCAGCTCAGTGTCCAGTTCGAGCTGTTTGAGCCAGGTGTCCAGGCGCGCGAACTCCGCCGGGAAACGCGGCGGTACACCGGTGTTGGCGTAGCGACCATCAGAACACAGTTTCTGGGTTTCCCCCGATGGGGTCACCGAGGCGTGGCGGCCAGTCTGCCTTTGTACCGTCAAACCCGCGACCAGCCAACTGTACGACGCAGCTTCGGTTGTGACGTTCGATGCCGCGTGCATGCTGACGTCGATGAATTGCCCAACGCCGGTAATGCCATGGTGCACGATGGCCGTCAGCGCCGACATGACGGCGAAGTGCGAAGCCGTGTGATAGGCCTGGTGCGGCCCGCGAATGGGCGGCAGGGAGTGGTCGTCGTAACCACAACTCCACGGTGGACCGGCGGCGGCCGTTACGATGAGATCGGTCACGGGCAGATCGCTTTTTTCATCGCTTCTGCCGAATGGGGTGACCGCTACGTGAATGAGGTCTACGCGGTGTGCAACGAGGTTGTCGTAGTCGAGTTGCAAGGTCGCCAGACGGGCACGCGGCTGGGCCTCCAACAGCACGTCAGCGGTGGCGATGAGAGCCCGAAACCGGTCGCGCCCCGACGGTTCGTCGAGGTCGATTACCACCCCGCGTTTGCTGGTGTGGTAGTGCCACCAGAACAGCGATCGATCCTCGCCGGGTTGATCGTCGAGAAAAGGGGGATAGTTCCGACAGGCGTCGCCGCCTGGGGGTTCCACCAGAATGACATCGGCGCCCATGTCGGCCAACAGCTTGCCAGCCAGGGCGATGGGTTCGCTGGCGAGTTCAATGACTCGCAGTCCGTTGAGCGCGGTCATATCACACCATCGCTGCGTAAGTCGGCGATCTCATCGGCACCCAGCCCCAGGAGGTTGGTCAGAACTTCCTCGTTGTGCTCGCCAATACAGGGCGCGCCGCGGTCGATTCGCCACTCTGTCGCCGAGAAATGGGCGGGCAGCCCATCAACCCGCACCGCGCCTATCTCGGTATGTTGCACTGTCGGCCACAGGCCAAAATCCGCAGTGCTGGGATCAAGGTCGATGCGTTCTTCGGGCATGAGCACCGCTGCGACTGGTACGCCCGCCTCTTGCAGCGCATTTTGCACATCAACCTTTGAACGTTGCGCCGTCCAGGTGCTTAAGCCTTCGTCCAGAGCGTCCTGTGCGTCCAAGCGCGACTCAAGGTCGGCGAAAGATGGGTTGGAACACCAGGCCTCATTGACAACCCCGACCAAAGCTCGCCAATCGTCCTCATGACGGCAGGCGACGGCGATCCATTTGTCGTCGCCGGCCAGCGGATAGATGCCGTGGGGTGCCATCGGCGGCATTTGGCTGCGGTTGCTGTGAGGTTGCCCGTCGCGCCGCGACGGTCTGCCGTTGACCGTCCAGTCAAGTAGTGACGGTCCATTGAGTCCCAATGCGCCGTCGGTGGTTGCCAGGTCTACCCACTGCCCCTCACCCGTTTTCCTGCGGTGAATTAACGCCAACAGAATGGCCATCACCATGTAATAGCCGCCGGTATGATCCATGTAGGAATAACCCCAACCGGCGGGTGGTTGGTCCGGCAATCCGGAGGCGAAGGTGAGGCCCGACACAGCCTGCACGATGGGACCCCAGGCCTTAAAGTCGCTGTACGGCCCAACGTGCCCGAAGCCGCAGTTCGACACGTAGATGATGTCGGGCTTGATGTCTCGCAGCCGTTCGTAGCCAAAACCCCACCGCTCGAGCACGCCCTTGGCGAAGTTCTCGGTCACGACATCAGACTGTTTGACGATCTCCGTGAGGATTTCTTTCGCCCGCTCGGTCCGCAGGTTCAGCGTGATGCCGAGTTTGTTGGTGTTGTGGTTGTTGAAGGCGCCGCCGAGGTTGATGCCCCGTCGTTCGTCCACGAAGGGGCCGATGCCGCGCAGAATGTCCCAGCGACCCTGGCGCACAGGATCCTCGATGCGAATTACTTCGGCGCCAAAAGCGGCGAGCCACTTCGTTGCGCCGGCACCCGCCAGTTGGCCGGTGAAATCACAGATACGAAAGGAAGACAAAGCCGCCGGCATGACACTACTCCAAGTTCACCTAGACGACAGTGTGCAATGGACAGTGCGACAAGCCAATGCCCTTGATCCCTTCTGGTCTCGCCGCAGTACAATCGAGAGACCAACAGGACTCGGCCGCGTGCACTTCGCCGCCGCATCGAGAAAAGGAAGGCAGAAAGGAAGGCAGAAAGGAAGGCAAAAAGGAAGGCAAAAAGGAAGGCAAATGACCCAGGAACTGAATGCCAGCTCAGCAAAATACCTGCGTGGCAAATACGCCATCGTTGGCGTGGGCGAAACGGCTTATACGCGTGGATCGGGGTGCACGACGCGCACTCTGGGGACGAGGGCGGTACGCGCGGCAATCGACGACGCAGGACTCACAACGGATGACGTGGACGGCATGATGTCCTATAGCTACAACGACTCCACACCCTCGCCAACCATCGCCGGAGACCTGGGCATCCGCCTCAACTTTCATATGGATGTATACGGTGGTGGATCCAGTATCGAAGCGCTGGTCGGGATTGCGATGGGCGTCATCGAAGCGGGCATGTGCAACACGGTAGTGATCTATCGAGCCATGAATGGGTTCAGCCAGGTGCGCATCGGTGGTACGGGACGAGGAGGGCGTTCCGCGCTGTCAGGCAGCGGCCTGTTCACTCGCGGCGGAGGCCTTTCCAGCGCAGGGCAGATGTTCTGCCAGTCTTTCATGCGGCACATGTACGACTACGGAACGACGCCTGAACAGGTGGCTAACGTCAAGGTTATTCACTCAGAGCATGCCGCTAACAATCCCAAGGCTTACTACAAGCAGCGCACCACGGTTGAGGATGTGCTGTCCAGTCGAATGATCGTAAAACCGCTACATCTGCTCGATTGCTGCGTAGAAACAGATAATGGCACAGCCATTGTCGTAACTCGTGTGGATCGCGCGAAAGATTGTCGGCACACACCCGCCGTCATCCAATCCGTGGTTGGTCGCTGCATGAAACCGCGCGGTGACACACACTATCAGGCAGGTCCCATTTCTACCGTGGCCGGACACTATGCGAAAAACATCCTCTGGCCCAATGCCGGGGTGGGTCCAGAAGACATACAGGTTACCGGGTCTTACGACGCGTTCACGTTCACGACGCTTCTACAGCTCGAAGACTATGGTTTCTGCAAGAAAGGAGAAGGCGGAGACTACGTGAGTTCGGGTGTGATGAGACTTGGTGGCAAGCGTCCGAATAACACCAGCGGCGGACATTTATGTGAAGGCTACACCCACGGAGTGAACATGGTTATCGAGAACGTGCGGCAGTTGCGTCATGACGTGGACGACAGCTGTCCGGTCGGACCTGACGGTAAGCGTCAACACACCTTCGACTATCACGAAGGCGGATGCCGTCAAGTGAAGGGTGTGGAACTCACCGCTAATCTGGGCTGGGGTACGCCGGGGATAGGATCGGCCATGGTCATGGCAAGAGGAGGATGAGCATGGCTCTGGAGGGTGAATACCTTGGAATGCCCGTTCACATCGACAAAACCAACCGCGAATATTTCGATTTCTTCAGCTATTGCGGCAAACGTGAATTGCGGTTGCAACAGTGTGAGAGTTGTCACCTGAAACGATTTCCGCCGACAACAGCCTGCCCATTCTGCGCACATCCCGAATCGACCTGGGAACGCCTCAGTGGATGTGGTGCGGTATATTCCTACGGGGAGGTACACCATGCGATCCAGCCGGCCTTCAGGGCCCACACGCCCTATCTGTTGTTGTTGGTGGAACTCGATGAGCAGCGCAACGTTCCCGAAGAATTCGATGGGCTGCGAGTGCAGGGCAATCTTGCGACGGCAGACGGTGAACTGGCACCCCCGGATCTTGTCCGCCAGGTTGGAATTGGTAGCCGGGTGAAGGTCCTGTTCAAGACCATAGGTACCGATCTTGCGATTCCGCTATGGGTGGTTGATGACGAGGTAGAGCAGCCGGATAACCCCTGGCGCTACCCGATAGAGTAGGCGTCATCCGGCGCTCTGAGAGAAGCGTTTTGTCATATTGACCAGAGTTCTTGTTCACTTGCGTTCAGTTCGACCTTCAGAGCGTTGATCACCTGTCTCGTGATGTCATCCTGAAGCTCGAATATGTCTGCCAGTTCTCTATCAAATCTCTGTGACCAGAGGGTGTTGCCGTTTTTCACGTCGTCCAATCGCAGGTTAATCCGAAGACGGGTTCCGCTTTTCTGTACACTGCCACTCAATATGGTTCCAACGCCAAGTTTTTCACCCATCACCTGCAGTTCGACATACTGATTCTTGTATGCGAACGACGACATCTGGGATGCGACACGAAGATTGCTCAACTGGGACAGGCCGTTGATCAGCTCTTCCGAAATACCATCGCATAGATATTCGTTTTCCGGATCGTTGCTGCGACTCAGCAATGGAAGGACGGCAATCGACTTCTCAGCAGATTTTGCTTTGGGAATTGGTGGTTTACCCGGGATGGTGATCGGTTCAGCTTGATCCGAATGATCGTTACGGGGAGTGGACTGTTGTAGTGCCATTCCCAACGCACTGATCAATCGAGTGCGGTAGGTTGCCTCGTCGAATGCTGATCGGATTAGTGCTTGCCTGTCGCTGAGTGACAGTTGCAGGTCCATGGGCAAAGGCGAATCGTCCAGTTGGACAACGAATACATCCTTGTGGCGGTCCAGGGCGAAGTTGATTTCCTTCAGACAGTTGTCGGACTGCGACGATTGGGCCGTGCACAGAAAGATCAACCCACACGAGCCATCCAACGCCTGTGCAAGTGCACGTCGCCAAACGCTCCCGATATGAATACCCTCGTCGTACCAAAGGTTTATTCCGGCCTCTCGTAGCCAGGCCATTTCTGGAAACACAAATTCATCGTCTTGATGCGAATAGCTGACGAAGAAATAAGCTTCATCACCCTCGTAAGCTGCAAACGGTTTGTCCAACGATATCCCCACAACGCAAACTTCAGATCCTTTGGATTATATGACTTAACGCCTCCCCGAGCGCTCCTGTATGCCCGTAAGGGGTATAGAAAGATCCCGCGGAAATTAATTCTCTAAGTATCTCAGTAACTTGGGATGGGCGCGCCTCGGCCGGGTATCTGATTCGGATCGACGGGATCGGCCGCATCCTGGTGGACGCGGGCGGCGGCACGTTCGCACGTTTTCACAAGGCAGGGGCCCGGGTCAGTGACCTCGAACTGCTCGCGCTCAGCCACTTTCACCCGGATCACTCATCCGAGGCCCCGGCGCTGTTGTGGGTG
>SMWK01000050.1 GCA_004356895.1 Gammaproteobacteria bacterium | reverse complement strand
GCTCGCATTTGATGCAGTATCGGGACAACTGTGGGGGACCGAGCACGGACCCCGGGGCGGTGACGAGATAAACCTGTTATTGCCTGGGCGAAACTACGGATGGCCTCTCTTCTCACGCGGACAGAACTATGACGGCACAGAAGTCGCTTGGGGTCGAGAGGAAAGCGAGATAGAACTTGGTGATATCGAGCAACCGGTTGTGGATTGGACACCGTCTCCCGCAATATCCAATCTCGTTATGTATGAAGGTGATGCGTTCCCCGGCTGGCGCGGTCAATTCCTGGTAGGTTCGCTTAAAGCGTCAGACCTGTACCGAGTGAAAATTGTTGACAACAAATTCGCCGAACAAGAAGTATTGGTGGACAATCTGGCACGCATCCGTGACATCGATGTCGATAAGAACGGACTGATCTATCTACTGCTGGAGCATGACTCGGGCGGTCAAATTGTGCGTTTGATTCCGGATTAACGACTCCGCCCTGGGTGCAGGGGAAAATGTAGCGAAATGGAGCTGGATTTGCACGGCCGCTATTTGTTGCGGCGTGGGATATGTCTAAACGTTTTCCTAGATTCTCGTCTGCGTTGCAATGACGATCAGTGGCCGTGGTGATGGAGATGGCCCAGCGCATGATGCGCCGCGTCGTACGCGGGCCCTTTAGCAGGACCCTTTTTATGGCGGATCGGTGGTGGATAAGTGTCTTGCGGAGAGATGTAGTTGCGACTGAGCCCGCTGTCCCCGTGGCTGAGACTACGTGCCATGTTCAGATTCTTCAGACAGCTCTGGTAATCACCAACCAGCTCGTTGCCCTCCGCCGCACTGAGCAGCAGGGAGAAACCAGTTGAGCGAGATTGCGAAATTCGATGATCATCGGTGTATAACACCTCGGACTCTTTCTCTATGCCAGCACAGCAAGCCTGGTCCATTGGAAGATTCGCACACCCAGCCAGCAACACGAGCAAAAGTAGAACAGATGCCACCGAGTTGGGTTTCACACCAACCTCCACGGGAGTCTTTGGTCTGTCAATCTTAACTCTAGATAACTGTTTTTCAAACACGCAGCCTGCAATTCGGCTAGGAGTCTGCGCGGTAGAAAAGATTTCTAAAATCTCGACACCATCGAATAACTCTTGTTCTTTCCGATCGGTTAGCTAGACCGCAAAGTGTTCGAAAGTGTACACCGGTGGCGGTGAGATCTGATGTTTCGATTGCGGTACAGTGGTTGGGTCAACAACGGAGAAACACGATGGCCAGCGATGCCCTGCGAGAGATGTCAGCCATGATTCGCGCCGCTTACGCCGAAAACCCGGTGGGCGAAGGTGACCTTGAAACCATGCGCGCCAGCATGGAAGAACAACAGGGGGCGATACCGCTGCCTGACGATGTGACCAGAGACGACGTCGATATGGCTGGGGTACCAGGTTGTCGCATTCAGGCACCCGGGGTGCGTAACGATCGGGCCGTGTTATACCTGCACGGGGGCGGTTACGTGATGGGTTCACTGGACACCCACCAGGAGCTGATGGGACGTATATCGCGTCAGCTCAACGTCACGGTTTACGGCGTGGATTATCGACTGGCGCCAGAGCACCCCTGGCCTGCGGCAGTGGATGATGCGGTTGCTGCCTGGGATTGGTTGCGCGCTTCCGGCATCACCTCCGATCAGGCAGTGGTTGCAGGCGACTCTGCCGGTGGCGGCCTTTCCGTCGCGCTGCTGATGGCGTTGAGAGAACAGGATAAACCGATGCCTGCGGGTGCCGTACTGTTCTCACCCTGGTCCGATCTCACCGGCAGCGGAGAGAGTATCGCAAGCCGTGCCGAGGCTGACCCCATGATAGGGCCGGATATGCTGAAACCGATGGCCGCGCGCTACCATGGGGACAACCCTGCAGATCTACCCTCTATATCTCCGTTGTTTGGCGATCTTGCCGGTCTTCCGCCGCTGCTGATTCAGGTTGGTGACGCCGAAATCCTGCTGGATGACTCCACTCGTTTACACGAGCGCGCTCAGGCGGCAGGGACGTCCTCGACTCTGCATGTGTTTGAGGAGGCGTTCCACGTATTTCAGATTATGCCCACGCTGCCGGAAGCAGCCGAAGCGCTGGAGGAGATGGCGGAGTTCTGCGAACGGGTCGTCGTTGAGACATGAGTGAAGTGGTCGAAACCTGAGAGACTCTGGGATGAATTGTTGTTGCCCACATGCAAATTCGGCAAATCGTCTCTTTTCCTTTTTTGCGGGCAGTTACCGCAAGCGTTTCGAAAAAAAGGGGTTTGAACCATCACAGCAACAGCTCCTGGAAGGACTGGAGCAGGCTGGTTATAAAGACGCGAAGATACTCGAAATCGGCAGCGGCGTCGGGCACTTGCATCAAACCCTGTTGGAGCGAGGCGCAGCATCGGCTGTGGGTGTAGATCTGGCTTCCAGGATGATTGCAGAGGCGCGTCAGTGGGCAGAAGAACGCAAGCTTACAGACAAGACTGACTACGTCGAGGGTGACTTCATGGAAATCAGTGAATCTCTTCGGGATGCTGAGGTCACGGTTTTGGACAAAGTCGTCTGCTGTTACCCAGATGCTGACGGGCTAATTCATTCTTCGTTGAGTAAAACGAGTCGCGTTTATGCCCTGACTTATCCACGAGACCGCTGGTATGTTCGCACCATGATGGGTTTTGTGGTATTCGCGATGAAGATTATGCGATCCGATTTTCGCCCTTACGTGCATTCGCCTGTGCATATCGAGAATTGGATTACAGCGGCTGGTTTCGACAAGCTATACCAGAATCACAACCTGGTTTGGTTGACACAGGTGTATGTGAAGCCTTCGATTTGATGTAGGCAAGGGACCCGCGGGTTGAGTGCAAAAGTCGATGAGGACTATTTGCAAGCAGGCACTCGGTGTTGATCCTGCGCCATCACCACAGTTCAGAGACGATGCAGGGCTTGCTCAAGCCCGGCCAACGTTGCGTCGATTGTTCTATCGCTCGGAGTGTTCGCGAGCGCGATAAAAACGAGACTGGTGCCTGCGGGTACTGCGCTGGCAAGTTCCAGGGTCCAGCGGTCCCCGACAGACTGGAGCCACCACCTACCTTCGCTGTCGTGAATCCAGCCTTTTGCTCGCACCACCGGCTCCGGTAGTTCGTCGAGGAATACCTCGAGGCGGCAGTGGTCGAGCACTCGGTCAGATTGATAGGCGAGCGTGCGGAATTGGTCGCTGTGATCATTTGCTGTTTTGCCTTTGGAGGTATCGATGCTGTTGCTGGTGGATGCAAGCAGAATGTCTGCATTGCAGTAACCGTGATCAACCCGCACGGCACGTTTTGGCAACGAATCCCATAGTTTCTGTACCTGGTTGCAATCGAGCTGGTCGAGTTTGGTCACGAGCAAGAGATCCGCTTCGGCAATCTGCTCCTTGATCAGAGGACCGACAAATTTGTCATCCTTGTGGCGGTCGATGTTGAGCGCATCCACGACAACTAGAGTTCCGCCACGGCGATATCCGGGCCAGGTGACAGCGTAGTCGGCGACCTTTGCGGGGTATGCAACGCCGCTCGTTTCTATGAGCACCTGTTCAAACGACTCACCACGCAGGATATCCAGCGCACCACCCAGATCGTCTTGAATGTTGCAGCACACGCAGCCGCTGGTCATTTCCATCGTGCGGCCTCGATGTTTGCGGATCAACTTAGCGTCTATGTTGATAGCGCCGAAGTCGTTAACCAGCACGGCAATTCGCGGGTTATCGTTCTGCTGGGCCAGGCTTGCCAGTAGTCCGTTGATAATGGTGGTCTTACCGGCACCGAGATAACCCCCCAGGACGGTCAGCGGCGTCATGACCGGGCAGGCTCGATTGGGAAGGGTCGGCCTTCGAACACGGTTGCGACGATGGGAATGTCTTTGATGTGCATCGGATCGGCCAGCAAAGGATCTTCCCGTAGAATCGTGAAATCAGCTTTCTTGCCCGCGCGTATGCTGCCGATTTCATCGGACCGGCCAATGACTCGGGCAGCATCAATGGTAATGGCGGCCAGTGCCTGCGCTGCCGTTATCCGCTCTTCCGCACACATGACTATCCCCTGCGAGTTTATCCGGTTGACCGCCACCCAAGCGCTGTTGAGCGGTTCGGCGGGTGCCATCGTGAAATCCGAGTGTAAGGCCGTGGTGATCCCGTTTGCGAGGCAAGCACCCAATCGGGCCATCTGGCTTGCGCGTTCGTAACCGATGCCACGACGTGCATAGGCGTCACCGAGTTCATAGAGGTAGTAGACGTTGGCAGACACATTCGCTCCGAGTTTTGCGATTCTTTCGATCTGCTCAGGCGTGGAAAAGCCGAAGTGTTCAAAGGTAAAGCCGTGATTGAAACGGGGTCGTTCCCATTGCAGCTTCTCGAGGAGGTCCAACCCGAGTTCTACGCCTAAATCGCCGGTGACATGTAGGTGAATTTTGAACCCTGCGTTCCAGTACGTGCGCATGGCGTCTTCGAGTATCTCCGGTGGTGTGATCCACTCGCCGTGGTGACCGTCGATGTAGCCCGGCTCTTGTAGCTGAGCAAGCTGGGAGAAGAAAGCCCCGTCCGCGAAAAGTTTGATATGGTCGGAAAAGCGTAACCTGTGGGTATTTTGAGCAGGCAATGATTTGGCAAAAGCCAACACTTCTTCATTGCTGCCTTTTGCTGCCCTGAGGCGGGTGGCGTCCGGTACGAGCTCCACGCGAAACGGCGTATCGTCTCGTTCGATAACTTGTTTCAGCATCAGCCATTCGGTATCGAAATTAAATAATCCAGTGGCCATATCCGCAATCGTGGTGTGGCCGCCGAAGTGAACCACCTGTTTCAACCGTTCGAGCCCTTCAGCGTACTTCTCAGGTGCCAGGATGTGCGGGTTCAATCGATTGACGGCGTAACCGAGGCCGCTTTCAAAAAAATGGCCGTTTGGGTAGTCGATCTGTTTGCGGTTACCGGCTTGTGCCTCGGTGATCTGCAACCACTGCAACGCACCGTCGTTCAGATAAAGTTCGTGAAACGATCGGTGCCACACGATAATTGGACGCGTTGCATTGATCTTGTTGAGCAACGGTCGCGACATGGTGCCGTGCCATAGTTGATGGTAACCCCAGACGAATATTGGCTCTTCTGGATCCTGGGTTGATGCCTCGATCTCTGTAACACGATTGAGGAACGCCTCGGGCGTTGTCGACGGAGAAACCGTACCCCAGGGTAGTTTCCACTCCATCGCGGTAACGAAGTGCATCGGTAACAGTATTGCTGCCATGGTGGGGTGCAGGTGAGGGTCGATAAAACCCGGCAGGATCACGTCGTCAGCGAAGCGTTCATCCACTTTGTGCTCATGGGCATCGAGCCAGGGCTTCATGGAGGTAAGCGTGCCTACCTCGACGATGCGATCGCCGCGCACGGCCACTGCCTCCGCGCGTGGCAGTGAAGGATTCATCGTGATCACCGAGCGGGCAGGGTAGACGGTCAGTACGGGTTTGGGCATTTCATTTTCAACGCGATAGCGCTTCGAGATCGCGAAAGTTCTCCAACGCTTCGGGGTTCGCCAGGGCAGCCGTGTTCTTGACCGGGCGATCGTGAATTACGTCGCGTACCGCAAGCTCGACAATCTTGCCGCTCATGGTACGAGGTATGTCGCGAACCTGGATCACCCTGGCTGGTACATGGCGTGGCGAAGCGTTCAGGCGAATCTGGTTGCGAATCGTTTGAATGAGCGTTTCCGTCAGCTCAAACTCAGCGTTCAGAACGACAAAAAGCACAACCCGCGTATCGTCCTGCCACTCCTGCGCGACGCAAACGGCTTCCATGACTTCGGGAAGTTTTTCAACCTGACGATAAATCTCCGCCGTACCGATGCGCACGCCACCGGGATTGAGCACGGCATCGCTGCGACCATGGATGACGAAGCCATCGTTTACGGTTATCTCGGCAAAATCACCCTGAGCCCAGACGCCGGGGAATCGCTCGAAGTAGGCCTGTTTGAAATTTTCGTCGTTTGCGTCTTTCCAGAAGCCGATGGGGCAGGACGGGAAGGCTTTGGTGCAAACGAGCTCACCTTTCTGCTCGCGAACGGATTGACCTGCATCGTCCAAGACATCCACCGCCATGCCGAGACCCCTGCACTGGATCTCGCCCGCCCAGACCGGCGACAGCGGGTTCCCCAGCACAAAACAGGAGATGAGATCGGTTCCCCCGGATATTGAAGCAAGGTGCACGTCTGCTTTGAACCGTTCATAGACATATCGGAAGCTTTCCGCGGAAAGTGGCGATCCGGTCGAGAGGATGGTCCGCAGATCGTGCAGTTGGTGGGTATC